>JANYEX010000231.1 GCA_025359725.1 Chitinophagaceae bacterium
AAAATATTAAATTGATAATTTTCTATTATTATTATTTCACCTTGTTTTGGAATAGTCTCAAATTGATTAATAATATAACCACTCAATGTTTCAGACTCCTGTACTGAAAAAGATAAATCATACTTTTCCATTATCGCATCCAATTCTAATCTACCACTAAAAATAAACTCATCTTCTGCTATTTGCTTATCTACAAATTCCTCTGTGTCATATTCGTCCTGTATATCACCAAAAATCTCTTCTAGCAAATCTTCCATAGTAATTATCCCCGCAGTTCCGCCAAACTCATCTACTACCCAAGCAATGCTTTTTCTTTCTTTGGTAAACTTATTTATTAAATCTGTGACGCCCATTGTTTCGGGCACTACTGGGATAGGATGTAGGATTTCTTGAATTGATAAAGGTCTTTTGAACAAATCCAGCTGATGAATATACCCAACAATATTATCAATATTAGTTTTGTAAACTATTAGTTTGCTAAGTCTGGTGCTTATAAACGTTGCCGCAGCCGCTTCAATGGTAGAATTTATATCTAGAGCTTCTATCTCTGTGCGAGGTACTAAACACTGCCTTATTTTGGTGCTGGGCAGGCTGAGCGCATTTTCAAATAAATCTGTATTTAATTCTTGCTTTGCTTCCTCAACATCCTTGTTACCTTGAAAAAAATAATCTAGATCTACTTTGTTGAATGCGTTGTTGTTATCTCCCATTTTGAGGTTGAAGAGATATTTTAATATCCATTGGGCTATACCAACAAAAAATTGAGAAACAGGAAGTAGCATATTATGAAAGAAATTGGCAACTGGTGCAAAAAAGTTCAAGAAGGTGTCTGCCTTAGCCCTAAAAATTGCTTTTGGAAAAAAAATCCCAATGATTATTAAAACCAATGCAGATATTAATGTATCAAAAATTAGTTTTAAGTATTCGCCATGTATATTCAAAGGATTCCAAAAGGTTATTCTAAGTAACTCATCGAATAGTAAACCATAAGCTACCAAAAAAATGTTTAACCCTATTAAACAAGTGGCTATAAAATGTGCAGGACTTTGCATGAATCCAGAAACAATGACACCACTGCGTTTTCCTTGTTTCTTTTTAAGTTCAATTTTTAGCTTGTTGGCACTGATGAAAGCGATCTCATAGCCAGCAAAAAAGGCTATGAGCAAAAGGCTAAAAACAATACCCGAAATTACTATTGTAGTTGTATTCATGATGAAGAACGAATATACTGCAACTGGTTTACAAATTAAACTATGAAAATAAGAAATGCCTGAATAACCCCAACAGTTAACAATAAAATTACAAAGGGAAAAAATATTTGGCTCGTTCATGAATTTAAAAGTGCAGCCCATTCAGTTGAAAATAGAAATCAACCATTCTTACCTCAAAACTGGTCTCCGCACTACTTTCTAATTGTATTTACTAGGCGAAATCATTTCGAAGGCGGGTATCTGCACCTGAAATTGTTTTTTATTGTTTTGATTTTCCATAAAATAAACACCATGCATCCTTCCCATTTCTGTACGCAGGTTGCAGCCACTAGTATATTGAAACTGTTCGCCAGCTTCTATATAAGGCTGCAAACCAACAACTCCCTCGCCTTCAACTTCGCGGTATTCGCCATTACTATCAAAAATATGCCAATGCCTGCTGATGAGTTTGATGGCAAAATTGTTATGATTTTCTATGATAATTCTGTAAGCAAACATATATTCATTACCAAGCGGATTGCTGTAAGCTGGCTGGAAGAAAACTTCGACAGTAACAGAAACGCCCGATGAAATTTTAGTAACCATTTGCTTTATTTATTTCGATAAAGGTAACCAGAAATATCATTCCATCTGAAATTTGACACTATAAAGTCTTAATCTGATAGTACTATCCTTGATAAATATCACTTTCTACCACAACTTTAGACCCCTACCTTTGTTTCTTTTTTGTAAAGAAATAGATTATGCAGTTAGCAGAGTTATATAAAAAGGCACTTGCCTTCGAGTTTTTGAGTGTAGAGGAAGGATTGTTTTTGTTTGAACATGCCCCTTTAACCGAGTTAATGTTTGTGGCTGATGAGCTGCGTAAAATTCAAGTTCCGCACGGAAAAGTAACCTGGCAGATTGATAGAAACGTAAATACTACTAATGTGTGTATTGCCAACTGTAAGTTTTGCAATTTTTATAGAATCCCTGGTCATGCTGAGGCATACATTACCGATATGCCTACTTACAGAAAGAAAATTACCGAGACAATTGCATGGGGTGGCGATCAATTGTTGCTACAAGGTGGTCATCATCCAGAGTTAGGATTACAATTTTATGCAGATACTTTTAGGGCTATCAAACAAGAATTTCCTTCTATTAAATTACACACCCTCGGGCCACCAGAAATAGCCCACATCACCAAACTAGAAAAAAGTACCCACGCCGAAGTATTGAAATCATTGAAGGATGCGGGCATGGATTCATTGCCAGGAGCAGGTGCGGAAATATTGATAGATAGAGTGCGGCGATTGATTAGCAAAGGAAAATGTGGGGCTGATGAATGGCTTGAAATCATGCATCAGGCTCATAAACTAAATATTACTACCAGTGCCACCATGATGTTTGGACACGTAGAAACTTTGGAAGAACGCTTTATACACTTGGTTAAAATAAGAGAGATTCAGGCTAAGAAACCTGCGGATGCCAAGGGATTTCTAGCCTTTATTCCATGGACATTTCAGGATGTAGATACATTGTTAACCAAAATTCGTGGGGTGCAAAACCTTACCACGCCCGATGAATACGTCCGTATGATTGCTATTAGTCGCATTATGTTGCCAAATATTAAAAACATTCAGGCTAGCTGGCTTACGGTAGGAAAACAAACGGCACAGATGACCTTGCACGGAGGAGCCAACGATTTTGGAAGCATCATGCTAGAGGAAAATGTGGTGAGTGCTGCTGGTGCTCCACACAGGTTTACGTACAAAACCATTCAGGATGCCATTAGCGAAGCAGGTTTTGAACCTCAACTACGCAACCAACAATACGAATGGCGTGAGATACCTGAAACAATTCAAGAGCAAGTGGTGGATTATTAATTAGAAAAAAAATAGAAACTTACATTAAGAAGGGTGTGGCTGCAATCAGTCACACCCTTTTCTATTCGAGAAATTACTTTGAAGAGGTAAAAAACTGGTACGCAGGACGGAATAAATGAATCACTGAGAAGAGAATCATAGTATTTTTACTGAAGGGCTGTTTATTTATCGAAAAGAAAAATAAAAGGAAAGGCTTAGCGTACTAATTCCTATAAATTGAAAAAAAATGTGGCAGCTAAACTACTTTTGACCATAAATACCTGCTATTTTCTCTTTCTACTTAATAAATTCTAGCCATAAATTATTATTATTAGCATAAAACTATTACTTTTATGTTCGTCATCATTTTTCCTTCAATCTATGAACCCGTAAGGCAGATATTATGAATGAGATGACAGACGAATTTTTTCTAGAAAGGATTGCACGCATTAGCCATAACAACTTACTTTTCCATGATGATTAACGACGAGTCTCATTTTTATAAATCAATTTTCAATAATGCTGGCTTTGCCGTAATCATTAAAGATTTGGATGGCTATGTATTGGAAGGCAATGATGCTGCAATAGAAATGTTTGGCTATAGTGCTGAAGAGTTAACGACAAAAAAAAGGGAAGACTTGATAATTCTTAATGCAGAAACTGCAAAAGAGTATAAAACCGATATAACTAAGTTTAAAAAGAAATCAACTCAAGCCAATGCCATCAAAAAGAATGGCGAAATATTCCCCATAAAATTCTTTCTTTTTTTTATCGAAGCTCAAAATGAAGAAAATAAGAAAATATGTCTTTTTATAAATGATGTTTCAGAGGAGGTTGAAAAAGAAAAAAAGCTTGAGCGAACGGTAGAGATTCTGGAGGAAGTAACCGAGATAGCAAGAGTTGGGGGATATGAAGTTGATGTATTGACTGGGAATGCAACTTGGACTAAGGAAACCAAAGAAATTCATGAACTGACCATTGATTACGAACCAAAACTAGATAAAGCAATACTTTTTTTTAAGGAGGGCGAAGTACGGGATACAATAACTAGGTTAGTTAAGGATGCTATAGAACTTGGGCTTCCTTTTTCGGAAGAGCTTCCTTTAACAACTGCAAAAGGAAATGAACGTTGGGTTAGGGTAACAGGCAATACTGAGTTTAAGGACGGACGATGCGTAAGGCTTTATGGGATTGTTCAGGATATTCACCAAAGTAAATTGATGCAGGATGACTTGATGAAAGAACGAACCATGCTAAGAACACTTATTGATAATCTACCGGACCCCATATTTGTAAAAGATTATTTGGGAAGAAAGCTTATTGCTAACAAGGCGGATGTGAAGAATATTGGGGCTGAAATGGAAAAGGATGTTTTGGGAAAAAATGATACTGAATTATTTCAAACGAACTTAGCTCACCTAGGTTATCAAAGAGATATGCAGGTAATTGGCACTGGCGAACCATCCATAGACGCATTGGAAGTATTTTATAATAATAATGGAAATGAAAAAGTTTATCTTACTTCTAAGTTTCCTTTAAAGGATTCTCAAGGAAATGTTACTGGGTTGGTTGGTATTTGCAGAAACATAACAGAGCAGAAGAAGATTGCAGAAGAATTGCAAAAAAGTAACGAGCGTTACGAATATGCCACTAAAGCTACCTCGGATGTTATATGGGAATCTGATTTGGTTACAAAAGAAGTTTTTTTTAGTACAAACTTTGAGTTAATGTTTGGTTACACAACAGCCGAAGTGCAAACGACCGACAGTAACGTATGGCGAAACAATGTTTATCCAGATGATTTTGATAGCATGCAACAGAAAAAGATGCAGATGTTGCAAAGTGATGATGACAGATGGGATAATGAATACAGATTTAAAAAGGCAAATGGAGAACTTGCTTGGATACTAGACAAGACTTTTATAATAAGAAACAGCGAGGGTAAGCCCATAAAACTTGTTGGAGCAATACGCGACATAACCACTAAAAAAGCAGAGGAAGAACAGTTGAAATTATTAGAATCGGTAGTTACCCATTCTAAGGATGCTATTTTAGTAACAACTACTGAGGTCAAAGATGGCGTAGATACTCCCATATTATATGTAAATAGGGCTTTTACAGAAATTACTGGTTATACGTTAGAGGATGTAGAAGGAAAGAATCCAAGATTTCTTCAAGGACCATTGTCAGATAAAAAAGAGCTTGAGAAATTTAGACAAGCAATAAAAAACTGGTTAACTTGTGAAATAGAAATAATAAACTATACTAAGAATGGCAATACTTTCTGGTCTAGTGTTTCTATTGTGCCCATTGCCAATGAAAAAGGTTGGTTTACTCACTGGGTAGCTATTCAGAGAGATATTACAGCCCGTAAAAAAGCAGAAGAGGCGTTTAATCAAATGGCAGCACTACAAAAAAGCATTCTGGATAGTACTAATTTCGCCATTATATCTACAGACGTAAGTGGAATTATACGTTCTTTTAACCAAGGGGCAGAAAAATTATTGGGATATTCTATTGACGAAGTAGTTGATAAGGAAAAACCAAGAATATTTCATGATATAAAAGAGTTAGAAGAAAAAGCCAAAAGGTTAAGTGAAGAATCGGGGGTTACTATAAATTCATCTTTGGAGTTATTAGCTGCCAAAGCAAAAACTGTTGCAGAAGAGGAGGAGGAGTGGACGTATATACACAAGGATGGACACAGGATACCTGTTTCTCTTTCTGTTACTTCTTTGTGGGATAAAGAAAAAAAAGAAATTGGCTATCTTGGTATTGCAAAGGATATTACAGTTGAGAAAGATATAAAGGAGGCTTTAAGGTTGAGCAATATGATGCTGGAAGATACAATAAGCGAACTGAAACAACAGCAGTTTGCAGTAGACCAGCATGCTATTGTTTCCATTACAGACATAAAGGGGGATATAATTTACGCTAATGAAGGTTTTTGTAAGGTAAGTAAATATACTATTGATGAATTGATTGGGCAAAACCATAGGATTCTAAAGTCTGGTTATCACCCAACTTCCGTTTTTACAGAAATGTATCATACCATCGCCAATGGAAACGTATGGAAGGGTGACTTATGTAATAAGGCAAAAGATGGTTCGCTGTATTGGGTTAGCAATACAATTGTTCCTTATATAGATACAAAAACAAATAAACCCATGCAGTATGTATCTATCAGAACAGATATTACTGATAAAAAGATGGCTGAGTTAGATAGGGAAAAACTTTTGCGGGAATTAACTGATAATAATAGAGAGTTGAAACAGTTTAGTTACATAACCACTCATAATCTGCGCGCACCCCTAACAAATTTAATTTCGATTTGTAATCTTATCAAAACAGATACTATTTCAGATCCTTTGACTTTACGGTTGATTGATGGCTTTAAAAAATCAACTTTTGATTTGAATGAGACATTAAAAGATTTGATAAACGTTTTAATTATAAAACAAAATACAAACTTGCCTTCTGGCGAGGTTCAGTTTGACACGATGTTAGAAAAGGTAGTTCTGTCAATTAATAAAAGTATTGAGAACAGTGGCGCAATTATTCAATCTGACTTTGCTAAGGCTCCATCCGTTCATTTTTATAGTACTTATCTGGAAAGTATTTTATTGAATTTAATTACAAATTCAATAAAGTATGCCAAGCCTACTGTTAGATTGGTAATTAAAATAACCACTTCTAAAAATTTTGATGGTACTATCAGATTTGTATTCTCAGATAATGGAATAGGGATGAGCATGGATAGGGTAAAGGATAAAATATTTGGATTGTATCAGCGGTTTCATAGTAATGCTGATAGTAAGGGGATTGGCTTATACCTGATTCAGTCGCAGATACATGCCTTGGGTGGTACAATAGAATTTGAAAGTGAAGAAAACATTGGAACAACATTCACAGTAACGTTTAAGTAAACAGTTATGGTAAAAAGAATTTTAAGCATTGAGGATGATGCAACAACACATTTACTTAACAAGCTCTATCTAGATGAGTCGAAGTTTTGCGAAGAATATATTGAAGTATTTAATGGGCAGGGTGCCATCGATTTTCTTCAAACCATAAACAATGAATCCTTGGATAAAATGCCAGAGCTTATTTTACTAGACTTGAATATGCCTGTAATGGATGGTTGGGAATTTCTGGAAACTTTCGAAAAGGAATATCCACAACTTGCCGATAAAACTAAAATTTATGTGCTTTCTTCAAGTATAAACCCAAAGGATAAGGAAAGGGCAGATAGGGAAAAATTAATAGTTGGGTTTCTAGAAAAGCCTTTAGATTTTAGTCAGATAGCTAAAATTGAAAGAGATTTTGCAGTGAGTTAGAGTGTAGCTGCTGTATTTAGAGTGTTCTTTATTTGGATACTATGTGTAGTAAATAAACATAAAAGGAGAGATATCTACGGCACATAAATGATGATTCAGGAGTCGTGAATGATGATTCAGAAGCCATGAAAGATGATTCAGGAGCCGTGAATGATGATTCAGGAGTCGTGAATGATGATTCAGAAGCCATGAAAGATGATTCAGGAGCCGTGAATGATGATTCAGGAGCCGTGAAAGATGATTCAGGAGTCGTGAAAGATGATTCAGGAGTCGTGAATGATGACTTAAAATCTATGTTTTCCCAAACAAAGATTAATTCGCCAGAAAAATAAGATTTCGGGACGGAACTAACCAGTCCCGCCGTCGAAAAATACCTATAAAATTCCAAAATAAATATAACCTGAATAAGGAAGGGGATCAATTTTCTTATAACTGAACTTTTACGAGCTTTGTTTGCGGGATATTTGCATTACGCATGGCAATGTTTCTTACCGCAGTAGAAGTAATATCCCTGAAAGCTTTTTTAGTTATTTCATCGTTACCTACCATTGTTGGCACACCTTCATCGCCACCTTCTCTTATAGATTGCACCAAAGGAATCTGACCTAAAAATTGCAAATCATATTCTTCAGCTAATCTCTTTCCCCCCTCTTTTCCAAATAAATAATACTTATTCTCTGGCAGTTCGGCTGGAATAAAATATGCCATGTTTTCTATCAACCCGATAATAGGAACATTTATTTGTGCCTGACCAAACATAGCAATTCCTTTTTTGGCATCTGCCAAGGCAACATTTTGTGGGGTGGTTACTATCACTACTCCAGTTACAGGAACGGTTTGCATTAGCGTAAGGTGTATATCTCCAGTTCCGGGCGGCATATCTATTATCAGATAATCAAGGTTTCCCCATTCAACATCCGATACAAATTGTTTGATAGCACTACTTGCCATCGGTCCACGCCATACTACAGCATTTTTTTCATCAACCAATAAACCAATACTCATCAATTTGATGCCGTATTTATTCAGCGGAACAATCATTCCCTTTCCACCAACATCTTTCATCATGGGTCTTTCGCCTCTTACCCCAAACATAATAGGCACGCTAGGGCCATAAATATCCGCATCCATCAATCCTACACTTGCCCCACCTTGCGAAAGGCTCAGAGCCAAATTGGCTGCAACAGTACTTTTTCCTACACCACCTTTACCACTTACTACAGCAATAATATTCTGTACTCCACCCAAAATAAGCTTCTCGTCTTTTCTGGTAGAAGTAGTGTTCGATGTAAAATGCACGGTTACAATGGCTTCTTTATCTACCAAAAGTTTTACTGCGTTTTCACTAGCCCTGCTCATCATATCTTTCATTGGGCACGCGGGGGTTGTTAAAACTATTGTAAAAGATACATGCTTGCCATCAATAGCAATATCCTTTACCATGTTTAAGGTAACCAAGTCTTTTCCTAAATCTGGCTCTTGCACATTGCTTAATGCACGTAATATGTCTGCTTCTGTCATCACGAAGTTTTTGTTAAAAAATAATATCGGCTGTAAAAATAACCTCTCACCGCTTTACTTTGTTCATAATTATAGGCTAGGTGATATATTGTCATTTAATTTTTATAATTTAGAAAATGATTTTAATACTTAAAGTTAAATGAAAATACTAATACGCGTTCTTTTACCAATGATGATGATAGCCAGCATCAATCAGGCAAAAGCACAGCAAAAACTTAATAGTAAAGATTCAGTCATACAATTATTTGGTATTGTAATGACTGCCGATAGCTTACGTGGCATCCCAGCAGCAAGTGTAATTGTTGAGGGAAAAGGCAGGGGAACGATTACTAATAGCGACGGGGTATTTTCTATTGCAGTATTGAAAGGGGATAAAATTACTTTTACATCAATTGGGTTTAAGAACAAAACGATTAACATACCAACCAATTTAACCGACAATCAATATAGTGTAATACAGTTACTTGTTAGCGATACTGCGTATTTACCTGCAACTATTTTAAGACCAAGAGCAACTAGAGAGCAATTTGAGAGGGATTTTGTGAACAATACAATTCCTGATGACAACTACGAAATTGCCAGAAAGAATACAGATGAAGCATCCCGAAGACTTTTATTAGCCACACTGCCAATGGACGGAAAAGAAGCAGTTAATCGTACTCTAAAGCAACAAGCATCTAAATATTATTATTCTGGTCAGCTTCCTCCAATGAATATCCTGAATCCATTTGCGTGGGCAGAATTTATAAAAGCTTGGAAACGGGGGGACTTTAAGAGTAACAGTGGTAATTAGTTTTTTGGGTAACGAATACTTAAAAATTACACCCCAAAGAAGATTTTTATGGTATGATAAAACCACTTATTTTCACTTACACGTCCTAGTTTACTGAGGTTCTCGTTATAACCCTGTAAACCAAAAAGGCTAGCAATTTTTCCTTTATTCATTGATACTTCAAGATACCCAGCAGAATTGAACCATGCTAGATAATCCCCTTCAGAAACACTTGCATAGTTATCGCTGATAGTTGTTATTTCATCATTTCGAGAAATAAGGATAACAAATGAACGCCCCCTTCTGTGTTCTTCAAATTGCTCTTTAGAGATATTAATTACTACATTTTCAAAATTGTCAATAAACAATATCTGACCTTCTATTGAGTCCAAGTCTATATTCGGCTTTAACGGATATTTCTCAATTATAGAAACAGTTGTATCTGTAGAACTGAAGAAGCTTGTATTTTTAGAAATATAGGTAATTGCCTTTGCTATAACGGCTGTTCTTGCCAGTAAACTATTATTTTCTACTAAGGCGAGTTTTGCAACTTCTTTTGGTCTACTGCCAATAATCATTGTAAGGATGCCATTATCTGGACAAATAATATATTGTTCATTGTGCCTTGCAACAAGCACATGTTTTAGGTTGGTATCAAAAGAATTTAAAATGATTATATGAAAAGTCTGCGGCGGGAAATGTTTGAAAGCACTAGAACAGATATATGCAGCCTGCGGATAATTTGTGCTGGACAAATAATGTGTAATATCAACAATGTTATGGTTTTCGTTCTGTGATAATAATTGACCTTTAACAGCACCAACAAGATAGTCTTGCTGCCCTACATCTGTTGAAAGTGTAATTATTGCCATTCAAAGGGTTACTAAAAAAGATTATTTTACCAATACCCCTTTCTTAAAAAAGAAGTTTCTAACCAATTTATCCGCCATTGATGGGAAAAATTTATTTAAAAAAACCGTTTCTTTACCTTGGAAAGTAAGAATAAGTGTACGTTTTCTTTTCTCGATAGCGGTAATAATATGCTGTGCACATTCCGCACTAGTCATCATAGATTTCTCGTCCATGGTTGTTTCGCCACTCGCTTTGCCACTGCCGTCTAAAGCAGCCTTTCTGATATTGGATTCTGTAAAGCCAGGACTAACCCATAATACATTTACACCACTTTCTAAAAGTTCTGTACGTAAAGATTCCATCCAGCCATTCAAGGCAAACTTACTTGCAGAGTAACCGCTTCTGCCTGGCAAGCCCCTAAACCCAGCAACAGAGGAAACGCTTACTATTGTTCCGTTAGTTTTCATTATGCTAGGCAAGGCGAACTTAGTACAATAAACGCTACCCCAAAAATTCACGTCCATTACCATTCTCAAAGCTTCCAACTCTACGTCTGCAAATAATGCTCTCATAGAAATGCCTGCATTATTTATCAATATATCTATTTGCCCAAAGTTTTGTAAAACCGTATCAATAAAGCTTTTGCATTCTTGCTCCCTACTAACATCGGTAGTATGTATCAGCAAAGGTTTTCCCGGGTAAGAAGATTGTATTTGATATAACTTATCATAGCTTCTTCCGCAAGTTGCAACTTTTGCCCCCATTGATAAAAATACATCAACTAATGCCTTGCCTATGCCATCACTACCTCCTGTAATTACTACTACCCTATTATTGAAAACCGACATGCTATTTATTTATTTTGAAGCAAATGTAAGTGTTCGTTAGAGGTTAGAGAAAGACATTAATAAAAAAAGGTTGACTATTTTTAGAATAAAACTTTGCTGTAGAGAATGATTCCCCTATTTTTGCAATCCCAAAATTAGCGAGGTGAGAATAACTCTTTAATTTAAAGGTAAAGATCTCGTAGCTCAGTTGGTAGAGCACATCACTTTTAATGATGGGGTCTTGGGTTCGAGTCCCAACGGGATCACATTTTAAAAAGAAAAAGCGTTATAATCAAGTGACTATAACGCTTTTTCTTTTTCGGAATAACCATCTCCAAAATACCTTACCAAGCTCTGATAGATTTTAAGACTCTAGCCTCCTTCAGACGAATATGTAAAAGAATGCTTCATTATGGTCGATAAAAATTCAGAAACAATATATTCTCAATGAAACAACCTAAGTCATTTTAATCAATTCGTCTAGGTTATTAATTGTAATATTCTTACCGTCACTTGTAACAATATTGGTTTCTGAAAACTCATTAAGTACCCTAAAAACAGTTTCGTAGGTAGTGCCTGCAAATGAAGCAATATCTTGTCGTGATATATTCATATTAATATGACCATCTTCCGACAAACCAAACTTATCTTACAATCTTATTAATGTATTGGCAACTCTCCCCTTTACGCTTATGCTTTGCAGTTGATGATGTTTTTTGCAGATGAATTGCAAGAATCCGAAAAGAACATGCGCAACCTCGCACACATGACCGTAAAGGGTAGAGTTGCCAATACATTAATAAGATTG
>JANYEX010000246.1 GCA_025359725.1 Chitinophagaceae bacterium
ACTATTTGTCTTGTCGCTGCACCAACACGAACCTTTCAACACATAGTTACTCATGTAGATAGAAAACGCATCGGCAAAGCGAATGCTATCTTCAACTTCTTCTGCATTAATATTTATAAAACGTTTACCTGTGTAAAGTAATTTATCTAAATACCAATCATTTATTAGATAGCTGTTGAAAACTAATTTTCTATAACGACTTAACAAATAGGTTACTTCGCTATTATAAAAACGGATAATAATGATGAAACAAAAAAGCAAAATAGTAGAGACAAATTATCAAATAACCTTTAACCCTAGATTTAATGATGAAAAATACGGTATTACCAATGAACTTGTCAATCAGTTAGAAGATTTGGTGATGGAAGCCAACAACCCAAAAAATAAAACCATCATTCATAAACTGACAGAACTTATACTGGAATATCCAAAAACACCAATATTAAAGAACTATTTGTCGGTAGCTTACAATGCTAGAGGGCTTCAAGCAAAATCTATTGAGGTAAACAAATGGATATTGGCAGAGCATCCCGACTATTTGTACGCAAAAATTAACCTTGCCTATTATTATCTTTTTAAAAAAGATTATAAAAAAGTGGAGGAAATAATGGGAAAGGAAATGGATATAAAAGCATTGTATCCTGATAGAGATTTGTTTCATGTGGGTGAAGTACTTTGTTTTTTAAAATTTGCCATAGATTACTTTGTTGAGATAGAAGATATGGAAGCCGCCGACATAAGGTTAAAAATAATGCAAGGATTGGAACCAGAGCATCCAATTACAGAGGCTGCGGTGGAAATTATGATGGCATACAGACTACAAAAAAACCAAGAGAAGTTTGTGAGAGCTAGCGCAAACTCGATAGCAGTAGATGCTAACAGGGCTACCCCCGAAACAAAAGATAAAAATCAACCCATTTTTAACCATCCCATCATAGACGAGTTGTATAACAATGATTGGGAAATTAATCAATCCATACTTAAAGACATTTTGGCACTACCACACAAAACCTTGGTAGAAGATTTGGAGGCGGTGCTTAAAGATGCGGTAAATAGGCACAACTATTTTTACGAAGAAGCAGATGAGAAGAGCTATTTGTATTTTCCAATTCATGCGCTACTATTATTGGCAGAAATAGCATCGGAAAAAAGCCTGCCACTTGTTCTCGACACCTTGTCTTACAACAATGAATTTTTAGATTTTTGGTTCGAAGAATTCATCACCGAAACGCTGTGGATGGTCTTTTTTAAGATAGGGAAAAATAACCTGACTTCGTTGAAGACTTTTATGCTAACTCCTGCTATTAACACCTACACAAAGGCGGCGGTATCAACTACTTTACTGCAATTGTTTCTACATCAGGAGAAAACCAAACAAGAATTATTACCTTTTTATCAGGATGTTTTACAAGGATTTCATGATGCCAACCTAAACGAAAACCTTGTGGATGAGGATGCATTAGCGTTCATAATTGGCGATATTGCAGATATGGATATGGAAGAGTTATTACCTATTATAAAAAAACTTTTTGAAAAAGGTTATATTAATGAATCCATTGCTGGAACTTATCAAGAGGTAGCAAAAGATGTAGTCTCAACCTATTTATTTCAGGATAAGCAAAACGTTCTAAACATCTTTAAGTACTACGATAAGATTACGCCATTTTTTAAAAGAAATGATCCAGGCGATTCTTTTTTTAAAGATAATAATAATTTTATTGACTCTTTGCAAGAGACTAAAACCTTAGCGGCACAAGAGGAGTCTGCTGCACCGTTAATATCAAACAAGGTTGGCAGAAACGACCCATGTCCTTGTGGCAGCGGTAAGAAATACAAAAAGTGTTGCATGGAATAAGGTGGATAATTTGTTTCTTTTTTTACTGATTAAAACTATTTGCTCCTGTCGCTGCGGTGATGAGAGCAAATAGGCTATTCATGCAAATCAAGTGTTGAAAATAGTACAAACAAGTGCCTTTAGGTACGAAATATTGGTAGAAATTTCATTGATAAAGAATATAAAAGTCCCTTTGGGGACGGCATATTGGTTAATAAAAGACGCAGATGAGTAATCTATCCCATAAACTTGAAGGATATGTCGTACCTACGGTACTTTACACCGCTCATTTCTCCTATTACTACCAATATATCGTACCTAAAGGTACTTTCAACCCTTGATTCGCATTATTCATTACAACCTTTGTCTCGTCCTAAAAAAAGTTTACATGTTTGTTATATAATCCTGTAATAAGTTTACAGATGTTTTTAATCC
>JANYEX010000277.1 GCA_025359725.1 Chitinophagaceae bacterium
GTTTGTTCTTTTCCAAAAACCACACAAACATAAAAGCACCAATGCGTTTGTTGCCATCGCTGAATGGGTGATTTTTGATGATAAAGTACAGCAAATGGCTAGCTTGTTCTTCAATGCTTGGGTACACATATTGCCCACCAAAAGTTTGCACGATGCTTCCCAATATCCCTTTAAAACTTTCATCTTTCGGGTTGCCAAACAATGCAGTTGCTTCTTTGGCTGCTATCAATTGGGTTTTAAGTTCCCCAATAGCTTCAAATGCTTCTTTGTAGGCTATTTCGTAAGTAATGTTTTCGTTTAGCGAGGCGGTTTCAAGGTTGTTGCTGTCATACTTGTTTAGTAAAATAAAACTTTGTGTGTAGTTCTTTATTATCTCCAATAATCCCTTTGCCTCTTGCAATTGCAAGCCGTCTTTTTCTGCCCCTTCACTAATGAGTTTGATGGTTTGATGCAGTTCCTCCAAACGCTTTTGATTGATGGCATAACCTTTCACCAAATAGTCTTTCAACCGTTGTGTAGCCCATTGGCGGAATTGGGTAGCTCTTTGTGAACTTATTCTATATCCCAATGAGATGATAACATCAAGGTTGTAATGTTTGGTTTTATACTTTTTATTATCACTGGCAGTTGCCGAGAATTCCTCGGTAACTGCATCAGCGACCAACTCTCCTGATTTAAAAATGTTCTTTAGGTGTAAGGATACATTATCAGCACTACAATCGAAGAGAAGAGCCATTTGCTTCTGAGATGCCCAAACTGTCTCGTTTTCAAACTTTATTTCTACTTGAATACCTTCTGCTGACTTATAAATTTCTATCTGATTTTCCATTGCTTTTCTTTTTTTTGAACTATTGCATTTTATGCAACAGTTCGAATTATGTAATCTTCGGTTATTTCATTATGCCGCAATTTAGCTTCTTTCAAAGTGGGTTTTTAGCAATTGCGTTATTCTTTCACGGAATTATATGTGTTGTATTTAATCCACATCTCTTCGCTGGCATAATCAAATACTTTTCTCATCGTCAAGTTCCCATATTTTTCTCTTAGTCCTTCATTTGAAAAACAATAGAAGTAAGGTAGTACAGATAATTCATCCTTTATCAGGTTGGCATATCCGTTTGTAAATTCTCCTTCAAAGTTGAAAGGAGTAGTACATATAATGGCAAATTCTTTATTCTTCTCCTTTAAAAAATCTGCCAGCTGCTTAACCAAATAACTTCCCGTCAATCCACCAAGCCCTACTAAAAGAATAAAACGATAGTTGCCCTTTAATCTTTTTTCCACTGACTTTGGAATTATTCTATCTAAATCTGGCATTGTACATTCTTCATCCCATTTAATTTTATTAATCATAAGTTGCAACCGCTTCTCTCTAGAATAAATATGATGTTCGGTAAAAAGAAAGTTTGCAGGTAAATCCAACCTCTCTGCATTTGAAAGACAACTATAAGAACCCTCAAACCCTCTTTCATAGAAGTATTTAGCAATATTGCAGCCAGCACCACCCAGCCCTATAATGTGCGTTTCTTTTTTGGATGTTCTTGCAAAGGGTTTTAACCAAAAAGAAGAACGATGGGAGAGTGTTTTATTTTTCACAAAGGGTAACTATTTGGTAGATGTAATCAACTCTTTAATCTTAGCAGCAACTTTTTCCTTGTCAAGAATATTACTGTAGCTTCTTTCATAACCGATTACATGAATTCCATTGCTCGCAACATAATATCCATAGCCATCAAACCATGTTTTTTTGCCTTCTACTATATGTGAAGCAACTTTATTAAAGGCACTTTTACCTTCACAGACAATAATTTCAGGCTCAACCATTTCAATAATCCTTTTTGTCCATGCTTCAACTTCTCTGTATATGTTGGGTCTTCCATTGTGCATAATCTTATTTAAGAGGTCGGTCAATTCTTTTTCGTTGTTGGTTGAAAAAAAGCAACAATTTGTTTTGACAGAAGAATGCTGCAGCACATTCATACAGTCAGCGATTTCAAACATTTTTTTTGTTTCTTCCGACAGTGTATAATCGTAGCGACTATCAACATATTCCAACTTTTCAATAGGTTCATATTTTTCTACTCTTGTGTCATTATTGTGATTAAAAAATCCATGGCCAGGATTGATTCCTACAAATAATACTTTGGGTTGATGAATCAAATTACTAAATAGGATGTGGACACCTTTATACTCCGCTGCCCCATCCAAGAGTTCATTGTATTCGTTTACGAAATCTTTGACATCATTACCCAATTGGGAGAACTTTACAGTTAAAGAATCATCTTGCGTACTCATTTTTTAAAATTTAAAAGTTAATAATTAAGTAGTAAAAGTAAGGGATTGTTAGGCGTTATTTCCTAACAACCCTCACTTACCCAAATACTCAATTAATCTTTTCAATTAGGATGTAGGAAGAGGAAACGAAATGACCTTTTTTGATGTCAATCCCATACTTTCGGTCGAAGGCTTCAATTACTTCTTTACCCCCATTGGTTGACATGGGCGAACCACTTTGAGATGGAAAGTCCACAAACATTCCTTTTTCAATACGAACACCATTGCTGATTTGTGTTGATTTAATTGTTGCTCTAAAAAGTGCCATAATTCTATTTTTAAATTGTTAAGTAATGAGGCAAAGCTAAAAACCACCTCAGCCAAAGGGTGGCAGGGAGGAAATTACGGATACAGTATGTTAAGACTATTTTGAATGCACATTCCGTGCTACCCAACATATAAAATGACATTGAAGTTCTCTGTACGAATCACATTCTACACTCAACAATTCATCCTCAAAGTCCTTCTCCAACACCAATTTACTAGAACCCTTTTCTTCATTGATAGATTGAAACATATCTTCTAAAAGCTTTTTCTTAATTGAATTTTCTATATGTTCCAGTCTCACCTCTTCCTTAGTAAATTGACTTAAATAGTTGTAGAGTGATGTTGGTGTTTGAGACAGATTTATTTTCATAAACAGTTTGCCACCATTAGCCACAAAATTCTTAATCTCACTCTCTACAAATTCGATTGCTGGTATATTTTCTTTTTCACACATTCCATACAAAGCATGCCAATCATCGAGAAAAAGATATTTATATCCTTGTAGGTTCAATCTTGTGTTACCCTCATTTTTGTATTTGTGTAAAAATTTTTCACAGTGAATGCTCATTGATTCTTCTTTTAATTCTTTATAGTAGCCTG
>JANYEX010000318.1 GCA_025359725.1 Chitinophagaceae bacterium
CGGCACTGCCTGCGGCAGGTGTGGCTGTGTCTTGGAAATATAAATTTATCTACTTGTATAAAGAAGCCGAAGTAGGTACTGCCAGCGCAGTAGTAGAGGTTTTGGTAACGGGAATGTAGAGGCTAGATATGAGATATGAGATATGAGATATGAGTTTTGTGGTGGATAAAGAAAATCGCAAGTTTGGCAACAGACTTGCGATTTTTGGTTTTACCGATTAACGATTCTTACCCCACCAAATGCGATAATAATATACCCGTTGCCACAGCGGCATTCAGGCTTTCGGCACCACCAATGCGGGGGATGGTTATGGGGTGGGTTATATTGGGTAGCAGCTCCTCTCCTATCCCTTTGCCCTCGCTGCCAACAAGTAATAATCCTTCCTTAGGTTTGGTAACTGCATAAATACTTTCGCCCGTAAGCAATGCCCCAAATACTGGCAGTTTTGTAGTTTGCAGTAGCTCTAGTAGGCTTTGATAAACCACATTTACCCGCACAAAACTCCCCATAGTACTCTGTATTGTTTTGGGGTTGTATAGCTCTACCGTATCGTTACTACAAACAACTTGTGCTATACCAAACCAATCTGCCAGCCTTATTATGGTGCCAAGATTGCCAGGGTCTTGTATGCCGTCTAGTACCAAAGTTAGTTGGTTTGATAGGTTTATTGGGGCTGGCGCAATGGGTATTTTTACCAACGCCAACACCTGGTTGGGGGTTTGTAAAAGCGAAATTCGTTGCAAATCGTCGTCAGAAATTATGGATACAAGGTGGCTTATGTCAGCCCTTTTGGTAGTCCACCGTTCTGTTGCGTATATTTTTTTTATCGTGAATGGACTTTGTATTACTTCTTCCACCAACTTTACACCCTCTGTTATAAACAAACCTTCGGTGTGCCGTTGCTTTTTATGGCATAAAGATTGAATAAATTTGGCTTCGTTCTTACTTAATTTATACATATAATGCGTTTTAACAGCAAAACAACTTCTCTTTTTTCAATATTGATTTCTTTTTGTTTTGCCCTCACTTTTCAATCTTGTAAAGTAACCAATTACCCCATTGACAAGCCTTTTGTATTCCAGAATAAAATTTTTATCAAGGGGAATGTTGCCAAAGATGAGAAAAAAAGATTAACCGAGACGCTGAATAATTATTGGGATGATAGCCTGAGGGCAAACCGGGTGATGCAACTTGGATTTATTTATAAGCTAAGAAATCCTCCTACTTTCGATTCGAACAACATTTCTGGGAGCCGAGTTTTGATGAATGCCTACCTTAATTCGAAAGGATATTACCATTCTACCATTAAACCATCCTTCCGTTTCGATACCGTAAAGCATCAGATAAGGACAACTATTTCTTTCCAGATTTCATTAGGGAAAAACATTAAGATAGATTTAGTTTCCTACTCGATGATTGATACAACCACCTCACCGCCCGACTCTACCCTGCAAAAACTTACCCTTTTGCAAGCCAAGAATTCATTGCTGCAAAGGAATAGTCCCTACACAAAAGAATCTATTAATAGCGAATTGGATAGGCTGACCAATTGGTATCACCAGAATGGGTATTATAAGTTTTCGAGAGATAATATCTATGCAATAATTGATACGGTGGATGCTAAACTGCTTACCCTTAGCTTAAATCCATTCGACGAAGCGTCGCTAATTGCTAGTGCCGAAAAGAATAAAAACGAAAACCCTAGGTGGAAGATAGAGATTTCCTTGCGGGAAGGCAGGGATTCGTTGGCATTACACCAGTTTCATATTGGGAAGATATTTTATTATCCCGGATTAAAGAATGCCTATTACAACCCCGACTCTACCATTCAGCGTAAGGACTTTATGACCTTTACCCACAAGGAATCAACGATGTATTATACCGATGAGAAGTTCTTTTTCAGACCTTTAAGGGAGCATACTTACCTACACAATGGAGAGTTGTATAACGAAGAACTTTATTTTAAGACCGTAAACAGATTATCGCAAATTGGCACATGGAAACAGGTGGACATTAAACCGCAAATAAGGGATAACGACAGTATAGACCTATATGTTTTTATGGTGCCAGAGAAGAAACAGAGTTTTACGGTTGATCAAGAGTTTAGCAGAAACACTGGCGACATTGGCTCTGGCAATCTATTGGGTATTGCCACCAACTTCTCTTATAAAAACAGAAATATCTGGAAGCAATCAATACAATCACTAACTAGCCTTAGGTTTGGAGTAGAGCTCAATATTAATAACAACACGCAGAATACGTATAGCAACTCTCTTTTGCAAACTACCCAGATAAACCTAAGTCATACCTATATTTTCCCTAGACTGATACAGCCTTTTACCCACTGGAAATCCTTGGATAAACTTGATAACAAGCGAAGTCTTTTTTCTATTTCAGGTTCTTACACTGATAGGAAAGATCTTTATGGACTTCGTTCGCTAGTTACAAGTTGGGGATACGAATGGGCAAAAGGAAATAATACATGGCTATTTAAACCCATCAACATAGAGCTTTACAAGGTGGATACCTTAAAAGGACTAGATAGTCTGTTTAAGACCACGCCCTTTCTTAGGAACTCTTTTAGGAACGGCAATGTTGCTGGCTTTAGCCTTTCTTATTCTAAAACTTTTACAAGTAACCGCGATGCATCTAAAAATCATTACATACGGCTTGGGTATGAACAAAGTGGAGTTTTAATTAATCAACTGATTGGTTCATCTAGTAACATCTTTAATTATAATAAGCTCGAAGCAGAATATAGATACATCAAGCGGTATAGCAAAACTGAGTTTGCTTCCCGCTTTTTTGCGGGTGTTGGTCTGCATGGCGATCAGACAATGCCTGTATTTAAACAATATTTCATGGGCGGTCCTAACAGTATGCGGGCATGGGGATTACGACAACTGGGTTTGGGGTCTTCGCTTGCTTCGGATACAACTACAAGTGGCTACACAGACAGGTTCGGCGATATATCTATTGAGGCTAATCTGGAATACCGCTTTACCCTAGGAAGTGTAAATGGAATAAAAATAGGTAGTGCCATTTATTCTGACATTGGTAATGTCTGGAACTTGAAAACAACCAATAATGACCCCAACGCCACTTTTTCGTTTAATAGATTGAGTAAAGACATTGCCGTTGGTGTAGGTACAGGACTAAGAATAGATTTTAATTATTTTCTGATAAGAATAGATGGTGCCTACCGCCTAAAAGACCCTGCCCGTTTGGCAAACGATGGCTGGATGAGCCTAAATAAATTTGAGTGGACAAGCACCAGACAAAACGGTGTACAGATAAAAAACTACGCTTTCCAACTAGGTATTGGGCTACCATTCTAAGCTGTGATAAACACAAGGAACACAAGGGTTTACAAAGTGTACAATTATACTTCCTGTTCTTTTGTGTTCCTTGTGGTAAGAGAAATTAAAACTGCAAGTGCCTTACTGTAGCACCCTTGTTTATTAGTTGCTTCAATGAATCCATGCCAATTTTCAGATGTCTTTCTACAAACTCTGCGGTTACTTTTTTATCGCTTTCCTCTGTCTTTACCCCATCAGGAATCATTGGCGAATCACTAACTAATAACAATGCCCCTGTTGGGATTCTATTGTAAAACCCAACGGTAAATATGGTTGCGGTCTCCATGTCTATAGCATGAGCCCTTACTTTGGTAAGATATTCTTTAAACACTTCATCATGTTCCCATACCCTGCGGTTAGTGGTGTAAACAGTACCCGTCCAGTAGTCGGTATTATAATCCCTTATGGTGGTAGATATTGCCTTCTGCAAAGCAAACGCAGGCATGGCAGGAACTTCTGGCGGAAAGTAGTCATTGCTTGTACCCTCGCCTCTTATCGCCGCAATGGGTAATATCAAATCGCCAATCTTATTTCTCTTTTTCAATCCCCCACACTTCCCCAAAAACAACACAGCCTTAGGACTAATTGCGCTCAATAAATCCATTACCGTAGCTGCACCAGGGCTTCCCATACCGAAGTTTATAATGGTTATCCCCATTGCTGTGGCACACTGAAAAGGCCTGTCTTTACCCACCACTTCTACATTGTTCCACTGAGCAAACAACTGTACATAATTTGCAAAATTGGTGAGCAGTATGTATTCCCCAAAGTTTTCCAACAACTCGCCAGTGTATCTTGGCAGCCAGTTATTTACTATTTCTTCCTTTGTTTTCATTGTTCAGTATTTTAATTGCATAGTTAGTAAAAATATTCTTTTACTTTTATTCGATGGTTAAAGTTAAGTACCCCGAATTTAATTTCAGAATAAAAGAGGCGGAAGGCAAGGAATTAATTTTTGATGAGGTACGCAAACGATGGGTAAAGCTAACACCCGAGGAATGGGTGCGCCAAAATATGATACAATTCCTACTACAAACGATGCAGTATCCAGCGGTTTTATTAAGTATAGAAAAAGAAATTAAGCTTGGAGAATTACGCAAACGTTGCGACATAATCATTTATAAAGATGTAAATCCGTGGATGATAGTAGAATGTAAAGAACCCAATGTACCGCTATCCCAATCCACTTTACAACAGATATTACGCTACCACCTAGCACTGCCCGTACCCTACCTCTGCCTTACCAATGGTAATTCTGTATTCTTATTTCAAAAGATAAATAATCAGTTTGTAGAAATAGAGGAGTTTCCTAGATAGAAACTTTGAAATAGGAACTATGAGATAGGAACTATGAGATGAACGCCTGTTTTTTAGCTTATTAGAAGGTATTATTTCCTTACACTGAAAGACATTTCCCTTGCACTGAAAAACTTTCTCCTTACACTGAAAAACTTTTCCCTTACACTGAAAGACATTTCCCTTGCACTGAAAAACTTTCTCCTTACACTGAAAAACATTTCCCTTACACTGAAAAACTTTTTCCTTGCACTGAAAAACATTTCCCTTGCACTGAAAAATATTTTCCCGCTAATAGGCAAAATGATTTTAACATTTGACAACTAGGAAAGAGGCTGAATTTGGGTGTATTAATCACTCAAAATAAACCTTTTTATTTTAGCTAAATTCTAGTTTACCCAAAAAATGTACTCAGTTAATGCTACACACTTATTTTTACGTTGGTTAATGAACAGCTTATGACGAAAAACAAACAAATACAAACGATAAAAGAAGACCCTTGGGCATCGTTGCGGTCATACACAGCAGCAAGAATTGCATTGGGCAGAACGGGCGTATCTATTCCCTTGAAAGAAAACCTACAGTTCAGGTTGGCACACGCTTATGCTAGGGATGCAGTTTTTGCTAGCTTAGATACCGACATATTACTGGAAGAATTTAATAACCACAAATGGGAATCAATCTTATTAAACAGCCAATGTATTACCCGAAATGAATACCTACAACGCCCAGATAAAGGAAGAAAGCTAGATGAAACTTCGATTAATAAAATAAAACAACTAGATACTGCTGAATATGATATTGCCATTATTGTAGCAGACGGGCTGTCTGCTATTGCCATAAATGAACATGTTGTGCAAGTGTTATCATTATTCATCCCAAAGTTGGAAGATAGGTTTTCTTTTGCCCCAATTGCTATTGTACAACAAGGAAGGGTTGCCATTGCTGATGAAGTTGCTAGCTTATTAAATGCTGAACTATCAATAATACTTATTGGTGAACGCCCTGGTTTAACCTCGCCTAATAGCATGGGGGCTTATATAACTTATAATCCAAAAGTTGGCTTGACGGATGAAAGAAGGAATTGTATTTCGAATATTCGCCCAGAGGGACTACCCTACCCTGCTGCTGCCGATAAAATTACCTACCTAATTAACCAATCGTTGCGGTTGCAGATTAGTGGTGTGGAATTGAAGGACGACAAGGGAAATATGAAATATGAACTATGAAGTAGAATTTAATAATTGTGATTTGACATTTCATATTTCATATTTCATATTACTAATTCTTCTTAACCGTTCTTGCTTTTTGTAGTGCGTTTCTTCCATACTTATTTTTTACATCATCAATTGCCTTGTACAAATCCTTTTTCTTTTCGGGGTTATAAAACAGACTTCCTTGCAGGGCATGACTGGTTAAATCGGTTAGTCGAACCCCCAATAACCTTATGGGCATGCCTTTTTTATACAATCCATTAAAGAGTTTTATGGCAATAGGAATCAACTCATCATCACTAAACGTGTAAGGGATAGTGGCTTGCTTAGAGGTGGTATCGAAGTTGGGATAACGTATTTTAACTGCTATACATCCGGTAAGTTTTTCGTCTTTCCTCAGTTCATAGGCAATCTTTTCTGTCATCCTCACCAGTTCTTTTATCAGGAAAACCATATCGGTGGTGCTTTCTTCAAAAGTATTTTCCGTAGAGATAGACTTAGCTTCATGATAATTATACACTTCACCAGTATGAATACCCTGCGCTTTACTGTATAAATCTACTCCCCATTTACCCAACTTCTTTTCGAGCGTAGCGACAGGAAACTTTAAAATATCCCTAATAAGATATATGCCCATAGCCTTTAGGGTGATATATGTTTGCTCTCCTACTCCAGAGAACTTATTTACAGGAAGTGGTTCCAGAAAAGCTTTCTCCATACCCGGCGGAACAAACAGATGCCCATTAGGCTTTGCCATATCGGTAGCAATCTTGGCAATCATTTTATTTGTAGCTAGCCCAAAAGAGATAGGCAATTGTGTTTTGTCTATTATCTCCTCTCGCAAAGCAATCGTCCATTTGTAGGGATCAAAAAACTTATCCATCCCCGTTAGGTCTACATAAAACTCATCAATACTAGCCTTCTCAAACAGTGGTGCTTTTGCTGCAATAATATCCGTAACCCAACGAGAGAAACGACTATACTCGCCCCTAGTACCTTGTACCAACACGGCATTGGGACAAAGTTCCATCGCTTTTTTCATAGGCATAGCACTATGCACCCCAAACTTCCTAGCCTCATAACTACAAGTACTTACCACTCCCCTATCCTTGCTGCCGCCAACAATTATCGCCTTACCCTTTAGGCTGGGGTTATTGAGTACTTCCACACTCACAAAAAAACTATCCAAATCTAGGTGAGCTATATACCGTTGTGGCTGTTGCATTGGATAAAGATAATAAATCAATCTTATCTAATATCCTTTCGCTATAAAGGGATTCCTTTTGTTATTTCATTCAGCTTAATCTTTTGGATGTCGATACTAAAGGAGATGCTTTTGCCAAAACTTTTCCCCGGGAATATGGATTGATAGTAATCTTTATACACCTGACTATACAGCAACGGCACATAGAGGTTAGCGCAAGAGTGAAATAGTGAAATTTGAAAGCCTGCATCGTACAAAAAGTGACTGCCTGTTACGTTATCTTGCCATGCTTCGGCATACGTGCCGAGGTCGATAAAGAACTTTATAGGTACATCGAAAGGAAGTATTGCCAACGGATTTACCTTGTTGGGGATGTTGCCAGTGAAATTGATGGCAGACAGCCAATTGTCAGTTTTGCCTACCTTCTGGGATAACTCTTCGGTTCCAACCTTGAAGAATCCATCCCTTTCCATCAACTGCTGACTATTTAAGTTATCAAAATCGCCTCTTCCAACGAAATAATTGCTGTAAGTATAATCCTCATAACCTCTAGGTCCTGTAAGGTTGAGATAATATCTATCATCGTAGGAAAGTACATCTTGGTTAAGGTGGAAAAACTTACCCGCAAAGAACCTTACATTCAATCCATGCTTCTTTCCTTCGGGATAGTTAAAGAAATAATTAGCAGTGAGTCCCGCACGCAAAAAAGATTGGTTGGCATCGATGGTAAGGTCGGCATTGTAAGGGTATAAAGCCCGATAGTTTTGGATATTAAACCTCAACTGGAAAAGATTTCTATTTACACGGGTACTTTGGGTATTATATGAAGTGTCGCCATTGTTTACGCTTATGAAAGTATTATAAGAACCTTCACCAATAAAGAAAGCCTTAAATTGAATGAATTTATTAAGGGTACTAGTGATTGATTTATTCCTAATGTTGAACCTAATGGTTGGGTCAATCTTGGTGTAAGACCAGTTAAAATGACCGATATAAGGCGAGTCTGATAAATCTATATGTTGGTAAGTAAACTTACTCGCAGATGCATTGATGTTTATATTGTCAAAAATGCCTTCTTTAAGAAATATTCTGTAGGAAGCACGTGCGTAATAATTGATGCTGCCAGTACCTGTTCCGTATAATGGAATGGCTATGAAATTGAACTTGCTAAGCGGTAATTGATAATTATGGATGATACCGCCCACCATCAGGTTGTCATAAGCATTGTACCCCAATATGGAAGCAAGGGAAATATAGCGGTACTTATCTGTGTTTTTCATTGGAAAGAAAGCGGCCAAACGTATCGGTTTTTTTGTAGTGGGCAGTGCGGGCCTTTCTGCCGATGTGGTAAACAATAAACTGTAAAGACTATCTATGTTTTGATGACTCTCTGCGGTTATGGTCTGCCTAAAATCTTCTGGATAGGGGTGCTTAAACTGCCATTGGACATAATAACTTTTCATTGATTTCTCAAATAAATCATTCCCTAGTTGCTGCCTAAGCTTATCCATCCAAACTGATGTTTTTACATAAACAAACAAACCATAGTTAGCTTCCGTAAATGCCTCGCTAGTTAAGTCGATGGGCTGGTCTTTATGTATATTTTCTAGGTTTTGGATGACAGATGTCTCTAAATTGGTTTCTCCTGAAGACTTATATTTTTTATTTATATGCTCATTTTCATAAAATGTATTCATGCCCTCATCCATCCAAGGATGATTGCGCTCGTTGGAAGCCAATGCACCATAAAACCAATTATGCCCTAGTTCATGTGTAATGGTTGCATCCAATTCCTTGCCACCGCTTTTGGTAGAAATAAGGGTAATAGATGGATATTCCATGCCGCCACTACCTATTTCTTCTGGACCACTAACAACAGTTGCAGTACTGTAAGGATAGCTACCCAAATGCTTATCATAAAACTTCAATCCACTTTTGGCAAATTTGATACTCTGCTTCCAGCCCTCATAATTCCATGGTGGATAAAAGGAAAATACATCCACCGCCTTACTTTCTAGTTGTACAATATCGTGTTCTACCACGTACTGCTTGCTGGCAAACCAAGCAAAGTCGTGGGCATTGGTGAGGTGATAGTGAAGGGTTTTATTAGTTGATTTGGAACGTGGCACCAACAGTTCTTTTGCTATTGGCGATAGAGAATTTTGCTTTGCAGCCCTCGCTTGGTAATAGGTAAAATTACTTTGTAGTGTTGGGGAAATAGAAGTGATGTTTAAAAGTTTACCCAACTCATCCTTATCCAGCAAAGCACCTGAAGCTGCCACTAAATAGTTCTCGGGCAGGGTTATCTGAACATCATAATTGCCAAACTCACTAAAGTATTCCCCTTGATCGAGATAAGGCGTTTCGTGCCAACCCTTTCTGTCGTAAACTGCTGGTTTGGGATACCATTGCGTAGCTTGATAGCTTTGCCCTACATGCCCACCACGAGAAATATTGTAAGGAAGTTTTACATGAAAAGGGGTGGTAATAGTGTCCGTTTGCCCAGGCAATAGCGGCTCTGGCAACTTTACTTTAACCACATCTATGTATTGTTCGTGTTGTTGGGTATCGGCTTTTACATCGTTCACTTTAAAGGAAAGATTAGAGATATATCCTCTTTTCTCATCATTACTAAAATAAAAATCCGTCCTGCCATTCCTCAATAGTTGCTCACTAAAAGCCGTTCTGTCATTCTTGTAAGCATTGGGCCATAGATGAAACCAAATAAACCGAAGTGTATCTGGCGAATTATTGGTGTAAACAATTTTCTCATATCCATCAATGCTATTAAGAATGTCATCCAACTGAACCTGTATTGAATAATTAGCCTTTTGCTGCCAATAGTTACCCTGCTGCCCAAAGGAACGAAAGGAAAAAACTAGCAGAAGAGGTATCAGTATGAGTTTACGCACAATAAATATTTAGAAAGCAATATTAAGACTAAACCTTGTAAATAGAAATGATGAGTGTTTACTGGGCTAAAGGTTTATTCCTTGATTAATTCATTTACCAGCTCTGTAAGGATTTTTAAACGCCTTGTAGTAGTTTGATTAGTAGCAATATTACCTGTTGATTAGTCAATTTTTACTCTGGAAAATACCCTCTCAACAGCACTGCAAAACACTATCAATGTAGCCGCTAAAATGACTAATCAAACTACTACAAGCCCATTTAATTTGATGATTCAGGGTTCATTAACCACCCTATAATACGCCGATTGCGCTAGAGTGACCTTTGAATTAGAAATAAAAAAGAAGGTTATGAAACACTTTATCACACTTATCGCAATCGCAATTTTTAGCTTAGTTAAAGTAAATGCTCAATACAATGTATTGCCATTTGGAGTTTCACTTTGTGGTGCTGAGTTTGGCACTGACAACCTTCCTGGCGTTTACAATGTAAATTATACTTACCCTGATAAAGCAGAAATTAAATACTTCGCTAAAAAAGGTGTTACCGTAATGTCTCTTCCTTTCCGTTGGGAAAGAGTTCAAAAAACTTTAGGTGGTGCCTTAGATATTACTGAATTAGATCGTATGGCTCGCTTCCTTAATGACTGCAAAGCTTCTGGTGTAATGGTTGTTGTGAATATGCACAATTTCGCTCGTTATAAAATCAATAATACAGAATATATCATCGGTAGCAACGAAGTTCTTGTAGCTGCTTTCAAAGATTTCTGGAAAAAAATGGCTTTCGCTCTAAGAAACTTCGATA
>JANYEX010000321.1 GCA_025359725.1 Chitinophagaceae bacterium
CGGCACTGCCTGCGGCAGGTGTGGCTGTGTCTTGGAAATATAAATTTATCTACTTGTATAAAGAAGCCGAAGTAGGTACTGCCAGCGCAGTAGTAGAGGTTTTGGTAACGGGAATGTAGAGGCTAGATATGAGATATGAGAGATGAGATATGAGTTTTGTGGTGGATAAAGAAAATCGCAAGTTTGGCAACAGACTTGCGATTTTTGGTTTTACCGATTAGCGATTTCTGTATAAGAGGTCAAAAGTTTGTGGTTGAAAGACTGAAATTGAATCTCTTTGAGAATTTTATTTCATAATGCGCATACTAGTAGATTTGCAATAATGGATAACACTAGCAATATATTGGATAAGATAAAAATACGGTACTTGGCGCAGCACCCACAGCCGAAGTAATTTTGTATGGGTCTTACGCAAGAGGCAATTACACCCCTGAATCCGACATTGATATCCTCATACTTCTCGACACCGAAAAACCTACCAAAGAAGATATTAAGCGCATCCATTATCCCCTTTACGATATTGAATTTGAAACTGGAATTATCATTAGCCCGGTTGTATTTTCAAAAAAAGATTGGGAAACCAAGCATAAAATAACCCCTTTTTACGAGAACATACATAAAGAAGGAAGGCTAATAGTCGGTAATACTGTGTAAAAGGTACATTCGCGGCTATGATAACGTACTTTGAAGCGAACCTAACCAACATTTCTATCCATAGGGTTGGTAATAAATCGGCGGGCAATTCTTGCAATTTCTCTGACGCAGAAGTTTATTTTAAGGATGACTTAATAGGGAAACTATTGATGCAGTATTTTATCTCCCCTTTCGAGAAAGTTAATGAAATGTATCAGTTTAGCCACCCTACCGATAATCTGGAACTGAACGAGATGTATCATTTTGCCACAGCAATGTTTGCTAGCGCAGATGATTTTCATGAGAAAACGGTGCAGATAGCTAAGCATTTGTATGATGTATCTAATCATCCAAAGATAAAATCTGGAGAATTGTATGTGGTTCATTTTGAACAATTGCAAATAGATGGCGAGCTATTGCAAGCAATAGGAATTTTCAAATCGGAAACAAAAGAAACTTATTTGAAAGTATATCCTGAGCAGAAAAATTTTCAGGTAACGTATGAACAAGAGGCTATAAATATAAAAAAACTGGATAAAGGGTGTTTAATTTTTAATACGGATAAGGAAGATGGGTATCGTGTGGCGGTGATAGACCAAACAAATAAGAGCAACGAGGCAGTTTATTGGACGGATGAGTTTCTGAAACTACGGGTGCGAAATGATAATTACAACCAAACAAATACAGTACTGAGCGTTTACAAAGATTTTGTTACGCAGGGCATGGAAGGCGAACTCGAGATGAGTAAGACGGATAAGATTGACCTGCTAAACCGCTCGATGAAGTATTTTAAGGAAAAGGACAATTTTAATTTGGACGAATTTGCGGCAGAAGTAATTGACAATAACCAGGCAATTGAGTCGTTCAAAACTTTTAAAAGCAACTACGAGGAAGAGTTTGACACGGTGATTGGCGATGAGTTTGAAATATCTAATGCTGCGGTAAAGAAGCAGGCAAGGGTGTTTAAAAGTGTATTGAAACTAGATAAGAATTTCCATATTTACATTCATGGCAACAATGAACTTATTGAAAAAGGGGTAGAAGACAACGGAAGAAAGTACTATAAAATCTATTACGAAAACGAACTGTAGCGGTTACTTAGGCAGTTTTAATATGGCAGCTTTGGGTGGTTTTGCATCTAGTTTTAGCTTAGCCCTTGTGCCATAAGCCTCAACCGAATCCATAAGGGCTTTCATTTTTTTGGGGTTAAGCTCGTAGTACTTGTAGCTTTTATAAAATTGTTCTTTGGTAATATTATGCTGTACAAAAACCTCTTGATAAAATTCTAAATTCTTTTTACTAGCCCTCATAACACTGTCTCGCATGGACATATCAGAAAACCAACTGTCGGCATTTAGCATATCCCACATTACAGCTTTCATATCATTAATTGGCAATATACCATCGTGTTTATTAGTACAAGAAACACCAAAAAGAACGAAAGCAAGAACAATTATTTTTCTACTCATTTCAACTCTTCTTTATACCGTTGCGCACCAGACACATCAAGATTAGTAAGTATATCAAGAGCCTTAGCCTTTATTTCTGGCGTAGTATTCTTGAAAATACCAATTAATTCAATGGTTTTACTTTGCATAAACAGTTGAACGATGGCAGTATTAGAGTTTTCTTTATCGAATGTCTGTAGGCGTGTCAAGGTTTTTAATACATTCTCACGAGCCTTTGTATCACTGGCTACCAAACTATCGAGCCCAGAACGATAGTAGGAATAAAATATATCGTGAATTACATTGTATTTGTTGTTAACCAAATTTTCATTGAGCCAATACCTATTACGCAAACCATCAAACAACTTCCAGCCAGTAATACTACTTGACTCTGGTGCATTATTAATAATATTTAATGCCTTCTGGAAGTATGGATCGCCACCCTTAGGAGAGAATGTGTCATAATTTAACCCGAGGATAGTGTAGGCATAATAAGCAAACGTTGCAGAAAGATTACCTATCAATGGATCAATACCTTGCACCTGGTTGTCATTAAAATCTATAGGCTGATACTCAACATATTTAAAAGTGAAGTCCTGATCCTGATAATTAATCAACGGAGATTGGTAAGTGCTACTATGAACTGGTCTTCCAGCCTGCACAATAAGAGAGGCTTTATACACATTTGGCTCAACTATGCTTTGTAAGGTAAGTAGAAAGCTACAAGTAATCTTTTCATTTTGTTTGAAATTATCATTTGTCCATTTACGGCTATTTAGAAAATTATTTAGCTGATTTTGCAGGGTAACAAATATTTTTTTATCTACAGTACTATTTATTGCACTGGCATTAATAGTAACCCTTACTTGCAATTCCTGAGCACACAAGCTACCAAAGAAAAAAAGGGTACAGATAAATATAAAAGTTTTCTTAGCCATTAATTTTAGATATTATGAATGAAACAATGTCTTTAGCGACCTCCTTCTTTGTTTTCAGACTAAACTCATGGGTCTCACCTGATTTATGTAATAGAGTTACTTTGTTTGTATCATAACCAAATCCTGCGTCTTTATCGTTAAGAGAATTAAGTACAATACAATCTGCGTTTTTATTCCTCAACTTCTGCAATGCGTTCTCCCTTTCGTTGTTAGTTTCCAGAGCAAATCCAACTAAAAATTGATTTTCCCTTTTCTGTTGACCAATAGAAAAAAGTATATCCTTAGTCTTTGTTAATTCAATAGACCAGTCGTTCTCTTTCTTTTTTATTTTATTAAATTCAACAGTAACTGGAGTATAATCAGCAACAGCGGCACTCATTACTAAAATATCACTTGCAGATGCTTCTGATAGGCAGGCGTTATACATATCATTAGCAGAAACTACATTAATTCTTTTAATGGATGGAAAGCTTAGCTTTTCTTTTGTGGGCCCAGTTACCAAAGTAACAGATGCCCCACGGGAAAATAATTCCTCTGTCAAAGCAAAGCCCATTTTACCAGAAGAATGATTACTTATAAATCGAACTGGGTCGATAGCTTCATAAGTTGGTCCAGCAGTAATAAGCACTTTTTTACCAGAGAGCTCTGTTGTTCTGAAATAGTTTTCTTTCAAATAAGCGACTATCTCTTCAGGTTCTGCCATTCTTCCCTCCCCAAACAAACCACTTGCAAGTTCACCGTCGCCAACATTTATAATTGAGTTTCCATAAGTTTTAACAACCTCAAGATTCTTTTTGGTAGAGGGATGTTTCCACATATCCTCATCCATAGCTGGCGCAAGAACTATAGGGCAGGTGGCAGATAAGTAAGTAGCCATCAATAAATTATCGCATATACCATTGGCCAGTTTAGCTAAAGTGTTGCAACTTAAGGGTGCTATAAGAAAGACATCTGCCCATCTGCCAAGTTGAACATGGTTAGCCCATTCGCTATTGGAGGATAACTCTTGCAAAACGACATTCTTAGATAAGGTAGAAAGTACTAAAGGGGAAACAAAATCTGTGGCTGCTTTTGTTAGGATAATTTTAACCTCAGCTCCCTCTTTTACAAGTAACCGAGTAAGCAGTATTATTTTGTAGGCTGCAATACTTCCTGTTACACCTATTAATATTTTTTTATTTGCTAACATTCAATTATTGAAATAATAAAAAACGACAGTATCACTACTGCCGTTAACTATTAAGTTGATTAAATTTTATCTGAAAAGGTCAGTATCATTTTTACGGTAATAGATTTTATCATCCATAAATTCATACGTTGCTAGTATAGCTGGGTTGGGTATTTTCTCATATACCTTAGAAATTTCAATTTGTTCTTTATTTTCATGAATCTCTTCCAAGCTATCAGTGTGCGTAGAGAACTCTTCTAGCTTATTATGCAACTCTTCTCTCAAAGAAATACTAATCTGATTAGCCCTTCTAGCAGTGATAGCAATAGATTCATATAAATTACCTGTCTTTGCTTTTATATCTATTAAACTTTTTGTTTCTATTGCTGCTGGGATATTTCCAACACTAAAACTCTTTTTTATTCTACTCATTTTTTTATGTTATTTAAAAATTTTTGTGCCATATCATTATACTCCTTAGCACTATTTAATAATTTACTATCTGGGTAACGCTCTTTAAAATCTGTATATTCTGATATTACTTTTTCAAACCGTTCTTTTTGCTTTAGTTCATAACTCATCTCTGCATACTTATAATCTGACTTTATTATTGTCAATTTATAATCATCCCCATGCTTAGAGTCTGGGTAATCCTCCAATAGAGAACCAAAAGAAATTGCCGATGCCTTATAATAACCCAAATCATAATAAAGATTTGCAGACTTAAACTCTTTTCGCTCCAATTTTTCCCTACAAGCGTCAATTAAATCATTAGCTTCTTTTACTTTGTCAGAAGTTGGATGCGTGCTTATAAATGCCTGCAATAAACCAGCTGCTTTAGTTGTATTAGCTTGATCTAAATCAACTTTTGGTGATTGCTTATAAAACACATAAGCTCTCATATACTCACATTCTTCCGAACGATTACTTGATGGAAATGTTTCTGTAAAAGTTTTAAAGAGATTTTCAGCATTTACATAATCATCTTGGTAATAATAACTATAAGCTAGTTTGTAAAATAATGATTCGTATTTAGATGTTCCCTTTAAGAAAGGAATCAATTCTTCGTACAGTTGTTGAGAATAGACATATCTTTTTGCATTGTAATACTCATCCGCTTTTTTATATTTGTATTCATAGTCATTGCTCTTTTGAATTTTAGCAAACTTGGAAGTACAGCTATAAAGACAGAACACTAAACAAAAAAGATAAGAAATTAACCGCATAGTCTTAATTAATACTACAAACATTTACACTCACTAAATAAGAAACGTTGTTACACATATTCTCAAAGATGGCAAACATACACAAATTTGAAATTATAGTAAACAAAAAAAGGCTGTTTCAGATTGAAACAGCCTTTTTTAACTTTACTGAAATTATTTTTTTGACTTTAAGTTTGGATGAGGAGCTGGAACTGAATTAGGTCCATCTTCTGTAGTAGGCTGTAAATCGACAGTATTCGCATCACCATCCTGACCGTATACAAATATCACCCTACTTTCAGAGATACCTTCTTTTTCAACCAAGTACTTTATAACAGCACTTACCTTGTCATAACTTAATTGTTGGGCAGCTTTGCTAGATGCACCGTAGCCAATAACTTTAACTTTGCAAGAAGGACTAGATTTTAGTTGAGCCGCAGCAGATGCTAATATAGTTTCAGCGTCATTTGATAATTTAGAGCTGGACTTAAATTGAATGCTAGGTAAAGAAGCTATACTACACTCACCTTTCTTAGATACTAAACCTTCGTCAATAATCTTTTGAAGCTCTTTCTTCACATCCGTACAGCATTGTGATTCAGGACAAGTTCCTACACCATCAGCATTAACAGGGAAACATTTTTGGGGAGTAAGAAGTTCTTTATCCTTATAATCAGGAACACCATCACCATCCGTATCAAGAGCACGACCATGAGCATCAACAGGAACACCAGCAGGGGTATTCGGCTCTAAATCAAACTGATCGGGAATTCCGTCTCCATCAGCATCAGGTAAAACAACCTTAGGCATTTTCATGTGCTTTGGGGCGTTTAATTCACTATAAACATAGTCATTTGGATTAATCCACCACAATGGTTCTGTCTTGTTCTTACTAGCTTGAGCGTGAGAATTAATTGAAATAGAGGCTGCAAGACCTAAAATCAAAAGTATTTTTTTATTTATCATTTCTGTGTAATTAAAGTTTTAAAATAATTTTTATTGTAACATTATTGACTGTCTAGACTTATTTCATTAAGTTAAAGTTCAATTTGAACGCAGTATAATAGTATATATTCTTGGTACCAGTTTGAGTGTTGTAACCGACTAAGTAGTTTACGTGCTTAACTGGAGAAATAATACGCTCCTCAATAGCAATATTAAATTTCTTATTTATCTTGTAAGCATAACCAGCACCTACATCAAAAGTAGAGAAAAGAATTTGGTGCTTTCTCGCATACAACAGTTGTTGTTGGGGCAAATTACGTTCGTAATAAGAAACCCCTGCGGCATTCTTTATTTTCGTAGCACTAATTCCAAGACCTATACCAGCCAAAACATATAAATCTGAAGTCGGATCACCTCTATAATTACTAAAAGTATTTAAAGACGCAACTAAGTCAATTGCCAAATTGTGAGATATATTTTTGTATTCGCTTGCGTAGAAGCTGCTTAGTGGCGCAGTGACATCGCTTGTTGCGTAAGGTCCATAAGCATGGTATGTGCCATTTCCACCCACGTTGTAAGATCCAAAATATCCTAAACGATAAGAGAATATATTGTTTAATGCTTTTCTCAAAGTAAGGCTTCCGCCTAGACCCAATTTTGAGTTAACATCACCAGATATAGATGATGGTCCACCACCCACGCTAAATTCCCAAGCATTCCTTGGTTTAGCTGGAAACGGATTAGTGTTTTGCATGAACTCATTGTATTGAGTTGTACTTTTAACTGGAACAACTGATGAATCTTTCCAATCCCAACCAGTTGTTTGCGCATAACTTGTTACTCCTAGAGTAAGTAACAGAATTGCTAATAGTGTGTACTTTTTGCTTACCATAATTACTGTTTAAATTTTGAACTTTTAAAATACTTATTAAAAATAATAATTTGCGAAAATATAGACTAAATTTGATATTACAAAATCAAGAATATTTTAGTACACATGACATGTTATATTTTACAAATGCTGCTTTTTATCAATAATTTATTATCTACAAGTATATTGCGCCTTTAAAATTATGAATTTAGCTAAAAATATAATATCACAAGAGTTACAATTATTCGAGAAACATTTCCGAGAGGCTGTCAGAAGTAGGGTTGCTTTGTTGGATCGGATAATGGAATATATTGTCAAAAGGAAGGGCAAGCAAATAAGGCCCATGTTCGTTTTGCTATGTGCCAAATTAGGTGGTCCTATAACAGAATCAAGCTACAGGGCAGCTTCGTTGGTTGAACTTTTACATACTGCGACGCTCGTTCATGACGATGTTGTTGATGAGGCTGACGAACGCCGTGGCTTCTTTAGTATCAATGCTTTATGGAAAAACAAGATAGCTGTTTTGGTAGGGGATTATCTTCTATCAAAAGGGTTGTTATTATCTCTTAACCACAAAGATCATCAGATATTACAGATACTGTCTGAAGCAGTTAAACTAATGAGTGAAGGTGAGCTGCTTCAAATAGAAAAATCTAGAAACCTTAATTTAGATGAATCAGTTTATTATGATATCATCAACGGAAAAACCGCTTCTCTTCTTGCTTCTGCGTGTGCTGCAGGTGCTAGTAGCACCTTTGATAGTACGGAAGAGATAGAACAATTGAGGTTATTTGGCGAGAAAGTAGGTATGGCTTTTCAGATAAAAGATGACTTATTTGATTACAGCAATAAGAATGTTGGAAAGCCTACTGGCAATGACATTAAAGAGAAAAAATTAACTCTTCCTTTAATATATACCCTGAATAATTGTGATAAGTCAATCAAAAAGAAAATAATTTACGTCATTAAAAACCAGAATACTGACAAAGAAAAGGTTGATTACGTGATTAGTGAAGTAAATAGATTGGGTGGGATTGATTATGCCACAAAGAAGATGTTTCAATTTAGGGATGAGGCTCTCGCTATTCTATATAAATTTGAAGATACCGAGGTTAGGCAGGCATTAGAGGAGTTGGTGCGCTATACTACAGATAGGGAGTATTAATTTAAAGTTATAGATAGTAGGATTTACGCTGGCAAATGCCCCTCAATCAATTCAAAAAAAGTAGATGCAGAAAAAATGGAACATATTACCGACTGATAACGTCAAAACTCTGTCCATTCAGGAGGTATTGAAAGTAAATAAATCTCTTTGTGCCATTCTTGTTCAACGCGGCATGGATACATTTGAAAAAGCAAAACACTTTTTTAGACCCCAGCTTGCCGATTTGCATAGCCCGTGGTTGATGAAAGACATGGATAAAGCAGTTGATCGTGTGATTTCTGCCTTTAATTCCAAAGAAAAAATACTTGTTTTTGGCGACTACGATGTCGATGGCACTGCCAGTGTGGCTGCCATGTTCCAATTCATTCAAAATATTTATCCTCTGGTTGAATATTACATTCCCCACAGGTACAAGGAGGGGTATGGCGTTAGCAAAATAGGAATTGATTATGCAAAAGAACAAGGAATTACACTGATTATTTCCTTGGACTGTGGTATTAAAAGCACGGATTTTATTGGCTACGCTAAAACTATTGGGATAGATTTTGTTGTGTGCGACCATCATTTGCCCGATAAAGTTTTACCTAATGCTGTTGCCATTCTTAATGCCAAACAAACAGATTGTACCTATCCTTATAAGGAACTTTGCGGTTGTGGCGTTGGCTTTAAATTGATGCAAGCCATTGCCGAAAGGCTTCAATTACCTGATAACACCTATTTACAATACCTCGATCTTGTTGCCACAGCCATTGCCTCCGACATTGTTCCTATCACAGGTGAGAACAGAATTTTGGCGTATCACGGCATCAAAAAAGTAAATGAAAACCCTTGTGCTGGCATAAAAGCTTTGATGCATTTGGCTGGCGTAAAAAAAGAAATGTTTGTCACCAGCCTTGTTTTTGTTATTGCCCCCCGAATTAATGCTGCGGGCAGAATGGATGATGCGAAAAAAGCGGTGCAGTTATTTATAGAGCACGATGCAAACAAGGCGTTGGAAATTGCGGGATTATTACACATCGACAATACAGACAGACGCGAGGCTGATTCCAGCATTACTCGGGAAGCATTGGCAATATTGGAGGCAGATGAATCATTAAGAAATAAAAAAACAACGGTCGTTTACCAACCACATTGGCATAAAGGGGTGGTGGGAATTGTTGCCAGCCGGTTAATAGAAACTTATTATAGACCTACAGTTGTTTTAACGCGTAATGGCGATTTGGTTGGAGGCAGTGCTCGCAGTGTTACAAAATTTAATTTATACGAGGCAATTCATGCTTGTAGGGAACATCTTTTGGGTTATGGTGGGCATTTTGCGGCGGCAGGAATGACTCTTTTGCCTGAACAGGTAATCCCTTTTGCCAATGCTTTTGAGAAAGTTGTATCAGAAACCATTACCGAGGATGCTCTTATTCCCGAAATAATTATTGATGCTGAAATTAAACTACAGGATATTACCATGGGTTTTTACAAATTGATTACCCAGATGGAACCATTTGGTCCAGAGAATATGCGCCCTGTTTTCATTACCAAAAAAGTTACAGATACTGGTTTTAGTAAGGTATTGAAGGAGCAACATATTCGTTTTGTGGTTAAACAAGGCGACATAATTGTAAACGGCATTGGCTTTAATATGGCTGATAAATTCAGTTTACTACAAATGAACGAACCCCTAGATATTGTTTATACCCTAGATATAAACGAATGGAATAACGAAACAAATATTCAGCTAAGGATGATTGATTTTAAACTAAGTTTTGATTAAGCATTTTCCTGTAATAAATTGGTAAAGTAAAAATTGTCATACTATTGGTTTTGAGGCTGCGCAAAAAAATCGTTTTTTAAATTTAAAAAAGAGTGGACTCATTAGTGAAATGAACACCTCATTAGTTGAAATGAACTCTTCATTAAACAAAGGGAAGATGGCTGTAGATGAAATGAATACTGTCATGTTTCACAAGGTTGTAGCTGTTTGTTGATTATTAGTTTTCAAGAGTAGTATTCTATTTTTGAAATCATTGGGGTTTATTTTCAACAGTTCTGGTTTTAGGTCAACCTATTTTTCAACTGCTTCATAAGGAGTCTTTACATTGAGTTCCTTTCTCAATGCCCCATGCCTCCTGCAGAGATTGTAAAAGAGCAGGAATTCGGTCAGTCCCTTTTACCTACCCCAATATTGGCGTACCCTCAACGGTGTTGGCACACAAAATGGTAGAAACAGGCATTAATGGTGGCGATAAAACCATCTACGAAAACACTGACATAAGAAAGTAGTATTGATAAATACCCCCACGAATAACTAATGCCCCAATTATTAATACCTTTCGCTCATGGAATACGTTAGTCATCTGCAAAAAGATAAACAGCTTGCCACCGTTCTCTCGGGCGAAGTACATCAGTTGGTATTACACAAAAACATCCCCCTGCAGCTTATATCTAGTATTATGAGTCAGCAATTAAGTACTAAGGTTGCGGCGGTAATATTTAAACGCTTTCTAGAGATATATAACGGCGAAGAGCCTACTCCACAACAGATATTGGATACCCCTTTTGATACCTTACGAGCTATTGGACTGAGTAACAACAAGGTTAACTACATTCAGAATGTGGCTGCCTTTTGTTTAGATCATGCTATTACCGATACTAAGTTGCTGGCAATGAATAATGAAGAAATAATAGATTTATTGGTGCAGATAAAAGGGGTTGGGCAGTGGACTGTAGAGATGTTGTTGATGTTTTCATTAGGAAGAGAAGATGTATTTGCTGTGGATGACCTAGGCATTCAGCAGGCAATGCAACGATTGTATCAATTAGACCCAACTAATAAAAAACTACTAAAGGCAAAGATGCTAGCGTTGTCAGAACCTTGGAAACCTTATCGTAGTTATGCCTGCCTGCACCTATGGAAATGGAAGGATGATAAATAGTCAGCTAATTACTGGTAAATAGTGCTTTCACAAGCAAGTATTCCATTGTGCTCAAACACCTAGCAAATTATACGAATCAAGCGTTTAATTTGGGGTAAACAAGTGCCTTTAGTCACAATATATTAGTAGTAATACCAATTGAAAATCATCATAAAGTCAGCTAGTCAAGTTCTTCGAGGCTGTTCGTGGATGTTAGCGAAGCGCATCCCTAACTGCCGATAAAAGGGATTTTTAATCCCATACTTGCGCATGAATCCCTTCGTATGCTTGCCGTTACTTACGCTGTACTATCAAACAACTTATTTCTATTCTAATTTTAGTAACGTGCAGTCCATGACGGGAGTCATGAACTAGTCCACGACATTCATTAGCCAGTTGGTATTTGATGCGGGCTAGCTGGGAACGCTGCTACCGCAAGTGTGTCACTTGTGGCTTCGCTCAGATGGATAGCTAATGTTGCTTCAATATCATTTCTACAATAACTATTTGATTGTAGCGAAGCCACACGCCACAGGCGATGCGGTAGCAGCGAAGATGGTAGCGAGTTTGGGCTAGACCCCGATTTTCAAACAGAACTGAACAAATTACATTCATAGGCTAGATGGGGAGTTTGACACGGACTAGCTGTGAAGTCACGCGCACTAGCTGGGATTCCTTTCAAGGAAGGTTTCGCTCCAAGCGAAGCCTTCCTTTATACCCACGTTACGAACGGGTCTGAGACCACGCCCAAGTTGCAGGTTTTTAAAGAGACCTAGGCTAGATGGGAAAAGAAGACCTTAGCAAAGGCACACGCTACAAGCGACGTGCCAGCCCTAGTAGATTGTAGCAAGTAACGTGGACTAGCGCGCAACCGTTCACTTTTTGCTTTTAGATTCTAATTCTATTGCTTCAATATCTACTGCTTTAATATTTTCATTGCCTTCAAGCATTAATATTTCAGCATTAATAACCTTGTGTTGATGCAATATCTTGCCGCTCTTCAACACTACTTTTACTAACTGATACCCCATTCCTGTTTCTGGCAGGTTCAGTAAACCAGTGGTAAAGTTTAGTGGTAATTTTAATGTATGGGTTTGCATATTCTTTAATTTAATTAATAAAGTATCTGCCCTTTATATGTTCCTGCCGATGTGCCATTTTTAAAATAAACTTCCTTGCTCAGCCTCGGTTCGTGTCTCACGAACCGAGGCTGAGCAACCTACACTTGCATTGAGGAACGTAGCGAAAGGCACAAGCGGCACGCTTGCGCCAGCCCTAGTAGATTGTAGCGATTGACGTCGACTAGCTGGGCTTTTTAGGAGGCGGCGGTGGTGGATTTTGAAAAGTTGGCAATGTATTACCTTTTACAGCACCATTTCGTATTCTAATCTTTCCATCTTGTGGAATATTTACTGGAATACCTGTATTTGGTGTAGGTGTTTTCTCTTTACTCATGATTGTTAAGATTAAAAGCTTTATTAAAAAATTGAATACTCTCTTTTTCTGCTATTATAGCAAGTTTTTTATTTTCTCTTTTGTGTAATTCGTTTATAATTTGATTTATTGGTCTTTCAGTTTGTTTTAGCTCATGAAATTTATTTTGCATTTCCTTTTCATCAATTCTGTCATTTTCAAAATCAAACCATAATTTCTCAAGTTCCAAATGTAGGTTAAAATAGAAATCAGATGCTTTATCAAGTTTTTCAATCTGCTTTTCTGATGGAATTATATTTTGCTGAATTAGTTTTAGTAGTGAAATACTACTAATAATAATACAACTTACTAATGGTAACTTATCCCACAATCTCCAACCCATAAAACCACCAGTAGAAAATACAGTTATTGTTAAATTAAAGTAGTTCAAACAAAGCCTCTGCTTTCCTATCAATAATGTCAAATATCTTTCATTAAATTTAGCCAATCCCATTTCATACCAAAGTCTTGTTCTCATATTTAAGTTTTTTTACTGATCACTAATTATAACTAATCCTCCCTACACCTTCAAAAACCCCAACTCATACACCATTGGTTGCAGTTTTTCTGTGAGTGCCTTATACACTTCTTCAAACGGTTTGAAGCTAACAGGCACAACATCTCCACTGGCGTTACGGGCTTGCAGGGCTTTACGTACCTGATACCAACCTACATCGGGGCGGTTTAGTTTTAATTCGTCCCGCACGGTGCG
>JANYEX010000328.1 GCA_025359725.1 Chitinophagaceae bacterium
GCTGTACTTTGGTTCGGGCTGGACGGAATTCTGTTGGGCTTTTAGTTGTTATCTTGTACTTTTATTTCTTTATTGGGCTTCTGTTCCGGGCTGGACAATCAACAATGCCCTGCCTGCACAAAGCCCTGTCGTTGGTGGCAATTTTTCCGAAACACTATAATTTTTGAAATTTCTTTTTGACATTTACCAATTTTTGGTATTTTTGACAAAATTTTTTAGGATGAAAAATACATCAATCTCACTTGGAAATTATTTTGACCAATTTGTTAGTAGTCAAGTTTCTGTTGGACGATATAAAAATGTTAGTGAAGTTATTAGAGCAGGACTTCGCCTTTTAGAAGATGAGGATAGTAAAGTAATTGCCTTGAGAAAAGCAATTCAAGAAGGAATTGATAGTGGTATTGCACACAATTTCAATCCAGACAAACACCTTCAAGAATTAAAAGCGAAAAGAAAAATCAATGTCTAATTATAAATTAACTAACAAAGCTGTTGAAGACTTGGAAAAAATTTGGGATTACACTTTTGAAAAATGGTCAGAGCAACAGGCAGACAAATATTATGCATTATTAATTGACAGTTGCCAAATAATTGGCGAAAATCCAAGTATAGGAAAAAACTATTTTGGAGTTAAAACTGAATTGTTTGGACTAAAAACTAATTGACACATTATATTCTACAGAAAACTTACTGATAACCCTATTGAAATATCAAGAATTTTACACGAAAGAATGGACTTGCAAAATAGACTAAACGACTAAATAAAACTGCCACCAACAAAAGTGTTTAGGAAAGGACTTGCAAACGGAAGTAATTGAGCAATTCTGCTTTCTTTTAGCAGTACTAACAAATGGGACAATTGAGCGAGAATTAAGCAATTGTCATCGGCTGACGGAATACTAATTCCCAACCTGCATAAAGCTTTGTTCGTTGGCAGCAACCCTTCAAAAATCATTACTCAAGTATAGGCATCATGTCTTTAAGTTTTTACATCAAAAAGAAGTGCCTCGGAAAGGAGTATAAGTATGGTCAGGATAAAACAAAAAGTATGTGGATGCTTTAAAAGCCTACAAGATGCTTATTGCATCATTAAGTCTGTTGTTGATGCCGCCATCAAAAATGAAGCAAATCCATTTGAAACAGTTAAGTTAGCGGTGGCTAATATGGCTGGATAGTTACGTGTTTTTTAACGCACATTAATTAAACAATAATTCTTTATCTCCATTAGGCTTAGTAAAAAGATTCTTACAGGAACATCTGTTTCCTTTTTTTATTAATTACCACGTAACCGCAACTTGTAACCTGAAATCTGCAACTTTCTCAACCTACACTCCCAACGAATCGTACTTAACGGTCTTTACCCAAAGGTTGCCGCATTCTGCCACAAACTTCTGGTGAATAGGGTCTTTATGGTAAACATCTATATCACCGGGTTCATCAAAAATCATCAAAAGGGACACATGATAACCCTTTAGCGGATCGTCGGCAATAAAGGTTTGCGGAATACCAATATGGTGATATTTAATTTGTTTTACCATCACCAACTGGTGCAATCCATCAATTAACTTTTGCTTGTCGGCATCATTATCTGTATTTTTCAACCAGTAATAAACCACGTGCATCAGATTTTTTTTTGCGGGGACACTCTTGCTAATTCCTGAAGCAGTAACGGCAATAGTTGCCAAACTAGCAGCTGCAAGGAATTTTCTACGGGATAATCTATTCATATTTTTCTCTTTATATGGTGCAATTTGCTGCAAAAGTAAAGAATATGTTTAATGTTTACCAAACAAAAACGGATTGACAATTTGCCAATCCGTATTATACAAAAAAACAAAACAAATTATTCTGCTTCTGCTATCACTTCTTTTACTTCGGGTATCATCCTTTTCATCATCCCCTCAATACCCGCTTTTAGTGTTATCATAGACGAAGGACATCCACTGCAACTTCCTTGAAGCATTAGGTTTACTGTTCCTTCATTGTAACTTCTAAATTGTATGGCGCCACCATCCATCTCAACGGCTGGCTTTACATAATTTTCCAACAATTCCTTAACCCTTTTTACAATGTCGTCATCATCCGCACTCACCGTGTTGGTAGCTTCTTGTTTAGTTTTAGCAACTTCTTCCTCATTTACTATTACTCCACCATTTTCCAAATATTCTTTCAAAAATTGTTTGATGGTAGGAATTACATCTTGCCAATCATCAGTATCGGCAGTTTTGGAAAGTGTAATAAAATTACTAGCTATAAAAACGCTCCTGATAAAAGGAAAACTAAATAACTCTTTTGCCAAAGGCGAAGGACCAGCAGTGCTTTCATCTGCAAAATCGATACTTTTTCCAGGATACAAAAGCTTATTTGCCACAAACTTCATCGTTTCCGGATTGGGAGTCATCTCGGTATATATACTTATTATTGGGTTGCCTGTCTTAATCATAAAAAAAATTTAATCCGCAAATATAACAAACACATCCAAGACATGAGTGTCTTACAACTACTCGCTTCTGGTATCGAAACTTAAATTTCGCCTATCGAAAAGCCAGAAGAAGATTTATTTAGGATAAAACAGTGATTAATCCCTTGATGATTGCACCCAATTTTACTGCTTCAAATATTTTGCTTTCGTTGTAACCATGTTGTAAAACAGAGGCTTCGTGAGAGGTAACGCACATTTCGCAACCATTAACTGAGGATATAACCAAGCTCAACAATTCGAAGAAAGCTTTTCCCAAAACAGGATTCATCATGATACTCATTTTTATTCCTGCTGGTTGGTTTGAATAAAAATCCTTCTTCATAAAATGACGGAATCGGTAGAAGATATTGTTTGTATTCATCAAAGAAGTACAAGCCACCACTTCCGAAATCTCTGCATCGGTAGCACCATTTTCCTTTGCTAGGTTTGTAAAAGCTTCTTTTAATAAATCAAATTTTTCATTGATGGCTACACCCAAAGCCAATAGTAAAGCTTCTTTTTTTGTTAGATATTGGGCGTTGTTGAGCACATTACCCACATTTATTTTAAGGTCTTTGATGTAACGGGCATCTGCATTAATCAATGCAACCACAGTAAAAGACGGGGTGTAATTAGGAATTTGCAACTCGGCAAGCAAGTTTACAAATGTTTCATTTTGTATCATAAAAATAGAATTATAAGTGATAAGTTGAAAGTCGAAAGTTGTAAGTCAATACCATAAAGCCTTACGACTTACAACTTATTACTTACGACTAAGTTCTAATTTGCTGCTAACTGTGCAGTCAAGGTTTCTTGTCCGTTTGTCCAATTACAAGGGCAAAGTTCATCTGTTTGTAAAGCATCCAATACTCGCAAAACTTCACCTACGCTACGACCAACACTTAAGTCATAAACACTAACCCAACGGATAATACCTTGAGGATCTACGATGAAAGTAGCACGGTAAGCAACTTTTTCGCCTTCTGAAAGGATACCTAATTCTTCAGCCAATGATTTTGAAGTATCAGCCAACATAGGAAATTTAAGGTCGCGCAAATCTGCATGATCCCTTCTCCAAGCAGCGTGTACAAATTCGCTATCAGTAGATGCACCAATCAAAACTGCGTCTCTGTCTGCAAAGTCGCTACTCTTGTTATTAAATTCTGCAATTTCAGTAGGACATACAAAAGTGAAATCTTTAGGCCACCAGAACATTACTGTCCATTTGCCAGATGTTTCGTTTGTAATTTCTACAAACTCTTTTCCTTTTTCAATAGATATTACTGCTGTCTTTTTAAACTCTGGAAACTTGCTTCCAATTGATAATACGTGATTGCTCATTGTGATTTTTTATTTGTTTAGGCTGCAAATATCAAAACTTATTTCCATAGTTATTGATTGATAAATATTATCATGTAATAGAAAAAAACTATTGGAGTAATTTCAAAAGGAAAGAAATTATAGAACCTAATGGGTTCTCAAGCACTTTTGAATTAGCGAATAATTACAGTGGCATTTAATTTTAACTGTTATTTTAAAGATTTCCTTGTTTATATTTGCCTTAACTAAAATTTTTAATTATGGAATTGTTTAAATCGGGTAATCCCACATTAACAGAAAAAATCTTTGATAGAAGTTCAAATAACGAAGCATCACTTCAAGGTGTAATGACAATAAGAGGCACCATGAATAAGTTTGGTTTCTTATTGATGATGGTTATAGGCGGTGCTGCTTACACATGGCATTTATATGCCGATGGCAACCAATCATCCATGATGACACTTGTGCTTGTAGGTGTTTTTGGCGGAATGATTTCTGCCTTTGCAATGATTTTCAAACCAAACTGGGCGCAATACATTGCACCTCTTTACGGTATCCTTGAGGGTTTCTTTTTAGGAGGTATCTCTGCAATAATGAATGATGCTTTTCAGAAAACATATCCTGGCTTGGTGATGCAAGCGGTAGGTTTAACCTTTGGCGTATCAATAGCCATGTTTCTGTTGTACAACTTCAGGATTATCAGGGCTACAGAGAAGTTTAAAAGTGTACTTATCTCAGCAACAATGGGTATCGCTATCTTCTATTTTATAAGCATTATTCTAGGATTTTTTCATGTTAACATGCCTTTCTTGTATGATAGTAGCCCACTTGGCATCGGACTTAGTTTGTTTATAGTAGCAATTGCTGCTTTGAATTTAATTATGGATTTTGATATGATTGAACGTGGCGCAGAACAAGGTGCACCTAAGTTTATGGAGTGGTATGGCGCATTCGGTTTGTTAGTTACAATCGTTTGGTTGTACATCGAGATTCTTAAACTATTGAGCCGGTTTGCCAAAAGAAATTAACTAATCATTAATAAAATGTGTATAAAGCCGAATTGTAAACGCAATTTGGCTTTTTTATTTTCACCATCTCCCATTTGTTCAACAAATACTACTAATTTGGTGGCATCTTAAAATAAGTTTGCTATGTATCTTAATCGTTTGGGTTTTTATGATCAAGAATTGATAGATATATATAAGCACCTACTTCTCCCTAGAATGATAGAAGAAAAGATGCTTATTCTTTACCGTCAGGGGAAAGTTAGCAAATGGTTTAGCGGCCTCGGGCAAGAAGCCATCAGTGTAGGAGCTACCTTAGCCCTACATGCTGATGAATGGATTATGCCACAACATAGAAACCTGGGTGTGTTTACCACAAGGCATCTTCCACTTCACAAATTATTCATTCAATGGCAAGGCGGAAAAGATGGCTACAGCAAAGGACGAGAACGCAGTTTCCATTTTGGCAGCCCAGAACATCATATCTGTGGTATGATTTCTCACTTGGGTGCAACCCTCTCTGTTGCTGATGGGGTAGCATTAGCCTATAACCTAAAAAAACAAAATAAAGTTTCTCTTGCATTCATTGGCGATGGTGGGACTAGCGAAGGCGACTTTCACGAAGCACTAAATGTTGCTGCTGTTTGGGGCTTGCCAGTAATATTTGCCATTGAAAATAATGGCTATGCGTTAAGTACTCCCACTTCTGACCAGTATCGTTGCGACGATTTAATTGATAAGGCAAAAGGTTACGGTATAGAAAGTGCCTATGTAGAAGGTAACAATATCCTACAAGTTTATGATGCAATAAAAGGAATAAGGGAAGCTTGTATAAGGGATCAAAAACCATTTCTAGTTGAGTTTAGGACTTTCAGGATGGGTGGTCACGAGGAATCGAGTATTGATAAAAACATACCAAAGGCTTTGTTAGAAGAGTGGGCGTTAAAAGACCCAATTGCTAGCTATGAGGCTTTTTTAATAAAGGAACAAGCCATCACCGATAAACAAATTGCCCAAATAAAAAATGAAATAAAGACTTACATAGATAGTGAATGGGCGATTGCAGATAAGCCAAAGGCATTTGTTCATAATGTTTCAGAGGAGCTTAATGACGTTTATGCCGAAAAACATTTGGGCAATGAAAACTGGCCAGTAGTACTTAGCGAAAACCAATTGGCTGCTAATCCTTCTACCTCAACACGTTTTATCGATGCTATAAAACAAGGGTTGCAACAATCTTTACAAAAACACCCCAATCTTGTTTTGATGGGTCAAGACATTGCAGAGTATGGTGGTGTATTTAAATTGACAGAGGGATTAGTTAATGAATTTGGCAAGGACAGGATAAGAAATACCCCGCTTTGCGAAAGTGCCATTATAGGAACAGCATTAGGTTTAAGCTTGGAAGGATTTAAAAGTGTGGTTGAGATGCAATTTGCCGACTTTGTTTCTGTAGGCTTCAGTCAGATTGTAAACAACCTTGCCAAAATACATTATCGTTGGGGACAAAAGGCTGAAGTAGTTGTTCGTATGCCAACAGGTGCTGGTTTAGGTGCAGGACCTTTTCATAGTCAAAGCAATGAAGCTTGGTTTACCCATGTTCCAGGATTGAAAGTGGTATACCCTTCCAATCCATTCGATGCGAAAGGTTTGATGATTGCAGCTATTAACGACCCTAACCCAGTTTTATATTTTGAACATAAGGCTTTATATAGAAGTATCTCTGGCAATGTGCCGAATGAATATTACGAAGTAGAGATAGGAAAGGCTAATTTGGTAAACCAAGGCGAAGACATCACCATTATTACTTATGGGGCTGGAGTTCATTGGGCTTTGGACTATCAGAAACAACACCCCGAAACTTCTTTACATATCCTCGATTTAAGAACTTTGCTTCCCCTTGATTATAATAGTATCGCTTATGCCGTACAAAAAACAGGACGGGTTTTGTTATTACATGAAGACACTTTAACGGGGGGTATTGGTGGTGAACTAGCTGCTTGGATTGCCGAAAACTGTTTCTCTTATTTGGATGCACCTATATTACGTTGTGCCAGTTTGGATACTCCAGTGCCTTATAATACTGAACTAGAAAAACAATTCTTAGCAAAGAGTAGGTTGCACGAAAGCATCTTGAAATTACAAAGCTTTTAATTGGGGAATCTGAAAAAGCGTAAATCGCGAGGAACGAAAGTCGCAAGTTTGGGTTGCTCTTATTCGCGACTTTTTCCTTTCAATTCCCGTTTCTTCCGCTTAACAAAAAGCTATCTCCATCTTTCAAAAAAGGTAATTGCTTTCTTATTATTTCAAGGGTTTTTTTCTCTAAATAAAAAGTATATATGTCTTCTTCCTTTACTTTGGTATATAGCGTTTCGCCCAATGGATTTATGAGCATCGTTTCGCCACTGTAGTATATATCGTTGCCATCATTACCTACCCTATTTACCCCTATTACATAACATTGGTTTTCTATTGCCCTTGCTGCCAAAAGTGTTTTCCAAGCATGACTCCTTCTTTCGGGCCAGTTAGCCACATATATTATTATGTCGTACTCAGCCTCGTTTTCGTTCGTTTGTTGTCTTGCCCAAACAGGAAATCGCAGGTCGTAACATATTTGTAAATTAATTTTCCACCCCTTTACCTGAGCTATTAATCGCTTGTTTCCTGCCGTATAATGCCCGTTTTCTCCAGCATAGGCAAATAGGTGTCGCTTATCGTAATAACTAAATTGTCCATTGGGTAACATCCATATTAACCTATTAAAATATTTCCCCTCTTCCTCAAGAGCAAGGCTGCCCGTAATAATTGCTTTTTTGCTTTGCGCAATTCGTTTCATCCATTGCAGAGCTTTTCCTTCAATCGTTTCGGAAACTTTTTCTGGATTTATCGAAAAACCAGTACTAAACATTTCTGGCAGTACTATCAGTTCTGTCCTTTCAAAAATACTATTTATCTTTTTTTCCAGATTACTCAGATTGGCATCTATATTTTCCCAAACCAAATCTGTTTGTATCAATGTAATGTTGAGTGACATAAGAAAAATATCAAACATGAAATAAATTAAAATAGGGCTTAGTAATTTGATACTAAAATGATTGTTTGCCCTCTACAAAATAACCACTTTTATTTCCTTTATTCCTACGCTTTTATTTCTCTAATCAAAATAAGAATAAACTAATTTACTCAAGGACGAATTTTATTTAACCTAAATCCCTTTTACTGTCAATATCTAATTCGAATAAAGGGTTAAAAACCGAGCGAATGAAAGCGGCAGGGATTCTGCCGAACACATAAAGTAACAATCCTTTTGTAGACCTGCCCTTGCTAGCCCTCTGTATATCCGTTTTTTCAATGATTCAGTTAAAGAATGATTCTATCGGCT
>JANYEX010000330.1 GCA_025359725.1 Chitinophagaceae bacterium
TATTGATAGATACTATAGCGGGTCTGATTTAGAAAATCCAAAGGTTGTTTTCCAACCATTGATGTGTCAACATTGCGATAATGCTCCTTGCGAGAATGTTTGTCCGGTTGCGGCAACGAATCACAGTAGTGAGGGTTTAAACCAAATGACTTATAACCGTTGTATCGGTACAAGATATTGTGCCAATAACTGTCCATATAAGGTAAGACGCTTTAACTGGGCCGATTACACAGGTGCTGATAGCTTTGCAGATAATCAAAAAGGAATTGTTAATGATGTTGTCTTGAACATGAATGACGACTTGACAAGAATGGTATTAAATCCAGATGTTACTGTTCGTTCAAGAGGTGTTATTGAAAAATGTTCGTTTTGTGTTCAAAGACTACAGTCTGCCAAATTAACTGCCAAGAAAGAAAGCAGACCAATGGTTGATAGTGACATTAAGGTAGCTTGCCAACAGGCTTGCCCTACAAACGCCATCATATTTGGTAATGCAAACGATAAGAAAAGTTCGGTAACTGCCATGAGGGAAGATAATCCTAACCGTTTATTCCTTTCTTTAGAGCAATTGCATGTACTTCCGAATGTTACTTATTTGGCCAAGGTTAGAAATTTAGAAGAAGAGAAGAAAGAAGCATAAATATCTGGTGATATTTAATTAATAAAACGTAAGGATTTATTCCTAAACTGAAAAATAATAGATACAAATGCATCTAAAGTACGAATCACAGCTTAGAGAGCCTCTTGTTAACGGCAATAAGGATTATCATCAGGTAACAGAAGACATTCTGCGTCCTATTGAAGCTAAACCTACCAAATTATGGTATCTTGGCTTCTATATAGCAGTAGGTTTATTGATGTTTGGTGTGTACTCTGTATATAGAGAGGTAACCTACGGTATTGGTCAGTGGAACCTTAATAAAACCATTGGATGGGGTTGGGATATTACCAACTTCGTATGGTGGGTAGGTATTGGTCATGCGGGTACATTGATTTCTGCCGTATTATTATTGTTTAGACAAGGCTGGAGAACAGGCGTTAACCGTGCTGCAGAAGCGATGACAATTTTTGCGGTAATGTGTGCTGGTCAGTTTCCAATATTTCACATGGGACGTGTTTGGATGGCTTTCTTTGTTATGCCTTATCCTAATAGTCGTGGTCCTTTATGGGTTAACTTTAATTCACCACTACTTTGGGATGTGTTTGCCATATCTACTTACTTTACAGTTTCCTTATTGTTTTGGTATAGTGGTCTCTTGCCAGATTTTGCAACAATCAGGGATCGTGCAAAAACTAAATTACGTCAAAAACTATATGGTACCGCTGCATTTGGCTGGACTGGTAGTACTAAACATTGGCAACGTCACGAGAGTCTATCCTTAGTATTGGCTGGCTTATCTACTCCGCTTGTATTATCTGTGCACACAATCGTATCTTTTGACTTTGCCACCTCTGTAATTCCAGGATGGCATACTACCATATTCCCTCCTTACTTCGTTGCTGGAGCCATCTTCTCTGGCTTTGCAATGGTGCAATCTCTACTATTGATAGTTCGTAAGGTATTTGATTTGGAAGACTACATTACATTAGGACACATTGAAGCAATGAATAAAGTAATTGTATTAACTGGATCTGTGGTTGGTATAGCTTACTTAACTGAGCTCTTCATGGGTTGGTATAGTCAGAATAAGTATGAAGGATATACATTCTGGTACAGTCGTGCCTATTTATTTAGCCCTTATGGATGGAGCTATTGGGGTATGATGGCTTGTAATGTTATTAGTCCTCAAATATTTTGGTTTAGAAAGATGAGAAGAAACGTTTATGTTACCTTCTTCATGAGTATAATTGTAAACATAGGTATGTGGTTCGAACGTTTTGTAATTATCGTTACTTCATTGTATCGTGATTATTTACCTTCTTCTTGGAGTGTATATTATAGTCCAACGACTTGGGAAATTGGCTTCTATCTAGGTACTTTTGGTTTGTTTTTTACATGTTTCTTTTTGTTTGCTAAATATTTTCCTGTTATTGCTGTTGCTGAGATTAAGTATGTATTGAAAACTACTGGCGATAATTACAAAGAAAAGATGTCACCTGTTGAAGTATTAGCTACGGTGGAATTTGCACATGAGTACGCTCATTAAAAGAATAGTTTTAATAAGTTATTTAAACGAGTATTTAAAGCTCCAAGATAAATTATATGGCAAAAAAGAAATTTGTAGTTGGTTGTTTTGATGATGAAGCAGTTTTGTTCCCTGCTGTCAAGAAGGTACGTACTGCTGGGTATAAGCTACATGATATTTATACACCATTTGCGGTACACGGTCTAGACCATTCAATGGGTTTAAGGGAAACAAGCTTGCATACTGCTGGTTTCATATATGGGATAACTGGTACTACTACTGCACTAAGTTGTATTAGTTGGATTCTTACAAAAGATTGGCCTTTAAATATTGGAGGAAAGCCACATTTTGCTTTACCAGCTTGGATTCCTATTACTTTTGAGTTAACAGTAATGTTTGCCGCTGTTGGTATGGTTATTACCTTTTGTTATTTATGCCAATTGGCTCCATTTGTAAAGAAACATCACTTCCATGCACGCGCTACTGATGATTTGTTTGTGATGGTGATTGAATGTACCGATAAGACCAATACAGATGATTTGAAAGCTTTTTTAACTAACTCTGGAGCTGTAGAAACAGATTTGCAAATTGCAGAAACTGATTGGTGGGTTGGCAGATATGATAATGATGAGGTTCCTTTTGAGAACAAAAAAGAAATAGCTGCTTAATATAAAGAGAATGAAGAAGTACATGTTCATATTTGGGTTTATTGGTCTTTCTATTTTAATTGCTAGTTGCGATGAGGTCCGTCGTGAACCTGGTAAGATATATATGCCTGATATGGCTTACAGTAGGGCTTACGAGACTTATGCTGACCATAGTAATTTGCAGGCTAAAGGTATCAACTACAATAATCAGCCTGTAAAGGGTACGATAGCACGTGGTGAAGAAATGCCTTTCCCAATTGCGAAAGATTTACCAGGTGATACAACCAATTATAATCTAGCCAAGCAGGTTAAAAGTCCAATTGATACTCTAGCTGACACTGACTTAAAAGAAGCGGAACGTTTATACTTAGTAAACTGCGGTATCTGCCATGGTCCGAAATTAGACGGTAATGGACCTTTGTATAAAGGTGGTGAAGGACCTTATCCTGCTAAGCCAGCAACATTGGTAGGGGATGTAAAATATGAGAGCATGCCTGAAGGACAGATGTTTTACTCAGTAATGTATGGCAAAAATCTAATGGGGAGCTATGCCTCACAACTTAGCAGAAAGCAAAGATGGATGGTGATTAGATACATTAAGACTAAACAAGTTAAAAAGATTGCACTGGCAGATATGTCTGAAGCAACGGCAAAAAAATAGTTTAAGTAAATTTTATTGGTCTTACCAATACCAGATTAAAAGTTATACGATGGCATCACTAAAAGAACAATTTGAAATCCCAAGTAAATTAAAGACGTGGTCTTATGCCTTAATAGGAGTAGGTTTGCTTGCTTTATTAGCTGGATTTTTCAAAAGTGTAATGAGCAAAGATGAGCACGAGCAGGCGATATTTATTGGAACTATAATGTACAATACAATATTCTGGACGCTAATATGTAATGCGGCGATGTTTTTTATTTGTATTACTACCTTGGCAATGGGTGGATGGCAACAATCTTTTAGAAGGATTCCTGAAGCGATTTCTACCATGGTTCCAATATTTGGTTCCATTACGTTTCTTGTTTTGATGTATGTGGTTTTCTCTGGGAAATACCAAATATATCATTGGCTAGATACGGCGTATGTGAACAACGACCCTATCTTAAAAGGAAAATCTGGGTTCTTAAATTTAAAATTCTTTGTAGTTTGGACTACGTTGGCTATAGGGCTATGGAGTTTTTTAGGATATAGAATGCGGGTTTTAAGCAGCGAGGCTGATAACGGTGCTTTTGATAATATAAGTGGTGCTAAGTTTATATTTCAGAATACAGTAAGGGCTTCTATGTTCTTGGTTTGGTTTGGTCTGACAGTTGGTTCTACCATTCCTTGGTTGTGGATGATGAGCATAACTCCACACTGGTACAGTACAATGTATAGTTGGTATACGTTTATGAGTTCTTTTGTGAGTGGTATGAGTCTTATTGCTTTGTGGATTGTCTATTTAAAGAATAAAGGTTATTTAGAATATACAAACCAAGAACACTTGCATGATATAGGCAAATTTATGTTTGCGTTCTCTATATTCTGGACTTACTTATGGTTCTCTCAATATATGCTAATTTGGTATGCAAACATTCCTGAAGAAACTATTTACTTTAAGACCAGAGTTCAAGGAGCATATAAAGGAATTTTCTTCTTTAATTTAATAGTGAATTTCTTATGCCCAGTATTAATATTGATGAAAAGAGATGCTAAAAGAAACTATACTTTAATAACATTTATGGCTGTTTTGATATTGTTTGGTCATTGGATAGATTTTTATCAAATGGTAATGGGTAGTATCAGTAAGGATTATGTTACGCTGGGTTGGTTAGACTTTGGTATATTGAGCTTATTTGTTGGTATGATGATTTTATTTGTAGCGAAAGCACTTGCTAGCAAGTCTTTAATACCT
>JANYEX010000332.1 GCA_025359725.1 Chitinophagaceae bacterium
TATTGATAGATACTATAGCGGGTCTGATTTAGAAAATCCAAAGGTTGTTTTCCAACCATTGATGTGTCAACATTGCGATAATGCTCCTTGCGAGAATGTTTGTCCGGTTGCGGCAACGAATCACAGTAGTGAGGGTTTAAATCAAATGACTTATAACCGTTGTATAGGTACAAGATATTGTGCCAATAACTGTCCTTATAAGGTAAGACGTTTTAACTGGGCTGATTATACGGGAGCTGATAGCTTTGCTGACAATCAAAAAGGAATTGTTAATGATGTTGTTTTGAATATGAACGACGATTTAACTAGAATGGTGTTAAATCCAGATGTTACAGTTCGTTCTAGAGGTGTAATTGAAAAATGTTCTTTCTGTGTACAAAGACTACAATCTGCCAAACTAACTGCTAAAAGGGAAAGTAGACCAATGGTTGATAGTGATATCAAAGTTGCTTGTCAACAAGCTTGTCCTACCAGCGCAATAACCTTTGGTAATGCAAATGATAAGAAGAGTGCAATCACTGCATCAAGACAAGATAACCCAAATAGATTGTTCCTTTCGTTAGAACAGTTACACGTTCTTCCAAATGTTACCTATTTGGCTAAGGTTAGAAATATAGATGAAGAAGAAAAGAAAGAAGCATAAATATCTTGTGGTATTTATAGATTAAATAATACGTAAGGATTTATTCCTAAACTGAAAAATAATAGATACAAATGCATCTAAAGTACGAATCACAGCTTAGAGAGCCTCTTGTTAATGGCAATAAAGATTATCATCAGGTAACTGAGGATATTCTACGCCCAATAGAAGCAAAACCATCCAAACTATGGTACATTGGTTTTTATATTGCAGTTTGTTTATTGATGTTTGGTGTGTACTCTGTATATAGAGAGGTAACCTATGGAATTGGTCAGTGGAACCTTAATAAAACTATCGGATGGGGTTGGGATATCACTAACTTCGTATGGTGGGTAGGTATTGGTCACGCTGGTACATTGATTTCTGCGGTATTATTACTATTCAGACAAGGTTGGCGAACAGGTGTAAACCGTGCTGCTGAAGCAATGACAATCTTTGCGGTGATGTGTGCTGGTCAGTTTCCTATATTTCACATGGGTCGTGTATGGATGGCTTTCTTCGTAATGCCTTATCCTAATAGCCGTGGTCCTTTGTGGGTTAACTTTAATTCTCCGCTTCTTTGGGATGTATTTGCGATATCTACCTATTTTACTGTTTCTCTTTTGTTCTGGTATAGCGGGTTATTACCGGATTTTGCATCAATCAGGGATCGTGCTAAAACTAAACTGCGTCAAAAACTATATGGTACTGCCGCATTCGGTTGGACGGGAAGCACCAAGCACTGGCAACGTCATGAGAGTCTTTCTCTAGTTCTTGCAGGTTTATCTACACCACTTGTATTATCTGTACACACGATAGTATCATTTGACTTTGCTACTTCTGTTATTCCAGGATGGCACACAACAATATTTCCTCCTTACTTCGTGGCTGGGGCTATCTTCTCTGGTTTCGCAATGGTGCAATCATTACTCCTTATTGTAAGAAAAGTATTCGGCTTAGAAGATTACATTACATTGGGACACATTGAAGCAATGAACAAGGTAATTGTTCTTACTGGATCTGTGGTTGGTATTGCTTATCTAACTGAACTTTTCATGGGTTGGTACAGTCAAAACAAATATGAAGGATATACTTTCTGGTATAGCCGTGCTTATTTATTCAGTCCTTATGGCTGGAGTTACTGGGGTATGATGACTTGTAACGTACTTAGTCCACAAATCTTCTGGTTCAGAAAAATGAGAAGGAATGTTTATGTTACATTTTTCATGAGTATCATTGTGAATGTAGGGATGTGGTTTGAGCGTTTCGTTATTATAGTTACCTCACTTTATCGTGACTATTTGCCATCTTCTTGGAGTGTATATTATAGTCCATCAACTTGGGAAATTGGGTTCTATCTAGGTACGTTTGGTTTATTCTTTACTTGTTTCTTCCTATTCGCAAAATATTTCCCTGTTATCGCAGTTGCTGAAATAAAATATGTGTTGAAAACTACAGGAGATAATTACAAAGAAAAGATGGGGCATTTGGAGCGTGTATCATCTGAAGTATTTGCTCACAGTGGACATGGGCATACCACGGTTGATAATCATGCAGCTGGTTAAGGTATAAAGATTAATTGGTCGAATTCTTATAATTTGAGTTAATAAAATATATGGCAAAGAAGAAATTTGTAGTCGGTTGTTTTGATGATGAAGAAGTTTTATTTCCAGCTGTAAAGAAAGTGCGCAGGGCTGGATATAAACTACACGACATCTACACGCCATTTGCTGTTCATGGACTTGATCATGCAATGGGTTTGAGAGAGACTAGCATACATACTGCGGGCTTTATCTATGGAATAACTGGTACTACTACAGCTTTAAGTTGTATTAGTTGGATTCTTACAAAAGATTGGCCTTTGAATATTGGGGGGAAACCACATTTTGCACTACCGGCCTGGATTCCAATCACTTTTGAGTTAACAGTTATGTTTGCGGCTGTTGGTATGGTTCTTACCTTTTGTTATTTATGTCAATTGGCTCCATTTGTAAAGAAACATCATTTTCATGCACGTGCTACGGATGACTTATTTGTGATGGTGATTGAATGTACTGAAAAGACAAATACCGATGATTTAAAAGCCTTTTTGACTAATTCTGGTGCTATTGAAACAGATTTGCAAATAGCTGAAGCTGATTGGTGGGTTGGTTCGTATGATAAGGATGAAATGCCTTTTGAGGGTAAAAAAGAAATAGCTGCTTAATATTAAGAGAATGAAGAAGTACATATTCATATTTGGGTTTATTGGTCTTTCTATTTTAATTGTTAGTTGCGATGAGGTTCGTCGTGAGCCTGGTAAGATATATATGCCTGATATGGCGTATAGTAGGGCTTACGAGACCTATGCTGACCATAGTAATTTACAGGCTAAAGGTATAAACTACAATAACCAGCCTGTAAAAGGAACGATAGCACGTGGCGAGGAAATGCCTTTCCCAATTGCAAAAGATAAGGCGGGCGATACAACGAATTATATTCTTGCCAAGCAAGTTAAAAGTCCAATTGATAGCTTATCTAATGTGGATGCGAAAGAAGCCGAAAGGTTATACCTAGTAAATTGTGGTATTTGTCATGGACCTAAATTGGATGGAAATGGACCTCTGTATAAAGGAGGCGAAGGTCCTTATCCTGCCAAGCCAGCTACTTTGGTTGGTGATGTGAAGTATGAGAACATGCCTGAGGGGCAGATGTTTTACTCTGTAATGTACGGCAAGAATCTAATGGGTAGTTATGCCTCACAACTTAGCAGAAAGCAAAGGTGGATGGTGATTAGATATATTAAGACTAAACAAGTTAAAAAGACTGCACCGGCAGATATGTCTGGAGCAATGGCAAAAAAATAGTTTAAGTAAATTTTATTGGTCTTACCAATACCAGATTAAAAGTTATACGATGGCATCACTAAAAGAACAATTTGAAATCCCAAGTAAATTAAAGACGTGGTCTTATGCCTTGATAGGAGTAGGTTTGCTTGCTTTATTAGCTGGTTTTTTCAAAAGTGGCATGAGCAAAGATGAGCATGAGCAGGCGATATTTATTGGAACTATAATGTACAATACAATATTTTGGACGCTAATATGTAATGCGGCGATGTTCTTTATCTGTATTACCACCTTGGCAATGGGTGGATGGCAACAATCCTTTAGAAGGGTTCCTGAAGCTATTTCTACGATGGTTCCGATATTTGGTTCTATCACGTTTCTTGTTTTGATGTATGTTGTTTTCTCTGGGAAATATCAAATCTATCATTGGTTAGATACGGCAGCAGTAAACAATGACCCTATCCTAAAAGGTAAAGCCGGGTTCTTAAATTTAAAATTCTTTGTACTTTGGACTACGTTGGCTATAGGACTATGGAGTTTTCTAGGATATAGAATGCGAGCTTTAAGCAGCGAGGCTGATAATGGTGCTTTTGATAATATAAGTGGTGCAAAGTTTATATTTCAGAATACGGTTAGGGCTTCTATGTTCTTGGTTTGGTTTGGTTTGACAGTTGGTTCTACCATTCCTTGGTTGTGGATGATGAGCATAACCCCACATTGGTACAGTACAATGTATAGTTGGTACACGTTTATGAGTTCTTTTGTGAGTGGTATGAGTTTGATTGCTTTGTGGATTGTCTATTTAAAGAATAAAGGGTATTTAGAATATACAAACCAGGAACACTTGCATGATATAGGCAAATTTATGTTTGCTTTCTCTATCTTCTGGACTTACTTATGGTTCTCACAATACATGTTGATTTGGTATGCAAACATTCCTGAAGAAACCATTTATTTCAAGACTAGGGTTCAAGGTGCTTATAAGGGAATTTTCTTCTTTAATTTAATCATTAATTTCTTATGCCCAGTATTGATATTGATGAAAAGGGATGCTAAAAGAAATTATACCTTAATAACATTCATGGCTGTTTTGATATTGTTTGGTCACTGGATTGATTTTTATCAAATGGTAATGGGTAGTATCAGTAAGGATTATGTTACGCTGGGTTGGTTAGACTTTGGTATATTGAGCTTATTTGTTGGTATGATGATTTTATTTGTAGCGAAAGCACTTGCTAGCAAGTCTTTAATACCT
>JANYEX010000054.1 GCA_025359725.1 Chitinophagaceae bacterium
GTTTGATAGGGGCTTGAAATCCCGTGATTCATTCGATAGGTTTACCACTGACAATAAATACTTCATTACCCGTTCCCTGCCTGTTGCAAGATATGAAGTCGATGAAAAAAGGGAGATTGGAACCAAACCTGATGGCAGTACGGTAACTATTGTGAGCGATGAGGTTGTTTACCTGTTCGGTAAGAAAGGAAAGAAATCTACGTTTGGCTATAGGCTCATTACAGGAACGATAGATGCTAGTAGTGAGAAAATATGTTTTATAAGCAACTTGATGGAAGAAGATGCCTACATGATTGCCCATTGGTACAAACAACGATGGGAGATAGAAGTGTTTTTTAAGTTCATCAAACAGGAACTAAATGCCTCACATCTGGTCAGCAGGGACGAAAACGGGATAAAGTAATGCTCTATATGACCATGATTGTGGCATCACTGATGATAGTTTACAGGAAACTCAACAAAATCAAGAATTACAAGATGGCAAGACTGCAATTTGAGATGGAGCTTAACGATGAAATGATTAAAGTAATTGTAAGGTTATGTGGCGGTGACCCCAATAATGCCGCAGCTCTATGGAAAAAAACATGAAAAACTGATTGAATCAAAAGATTTTGTATTTCATAAAGGTTTCGAACAATAGTGGTCTTGGACGATATTACCGATGGGGAGCGTAAGTTGGTGCAAGTAACCGAAAGCCAACGAAACATTTTACATCACTACTGCGTATAAACATCTGGGTTAAGAAGTTGCATAAAACGTTTGGATTGTTCTTCGGTAAATTGCTGCCAACCAAATTGGGCATACAAACTGTGTGCATCTCTTGTAGCAAGCATCCACCTACGAAGCCCTTGCAAATCTGGGTGAGCATGAACAGTTTGCATCAACCATTTCCCCAAACCTTTTCCTTGATGACTGGGCAAAACATATACATCGCACAGATAAGCAAAAGCTGTTCTGTCGGTAATTAATCTGGCAAGGCCAATTTGTTTACCCGCTTCATACATTCCAAAACAAAGAGAATAGGTAATAGATTTTTGCACGGTTGCATAAGGAATACCCTTTGCCCAATAAGATTCTTCCGATAAATATTGGTGGATAGCGGCAATATCTAATAACGCAGGATTTGTGCTGATGGTGTAATTATCTTTTGTTGCTTCGTAATACATAAAAGTTATAAGTAGAAAGTAGAAAAATAGTGCTGATTAAAATTGATTGAATAGAAGTTTGTAGATATCCTTTTGATTAATGCTTATCATTTTGCCAGGCTGTATTGATTCAATTGCTAGTTTTTCTATGCGGTGCCTTATCAATCGTAAAGTTGGAAAACCCACCGAGGCTGTCATCTTGCGTACCTGCCTATTTTTCCCTTCTTTCAAAACTAACTGTACCCAAGGAGCAGGAATTTCTTTTCTAAAACGAATAGGGAGATTTCTTTCTGGAACGATGGGCGGCTCTAAAAACAAACTCGCTGTACAAGGTTTGGTGCGGTATTGTTTGCCATCTATATTGATAGAAACTCCCTTTTGCATTTGCTCAATAGCTTCTTTTGTTACTGCCCCATCTACCTGCACCCAATATTCTCGCTCATGGGCAAACAGCGGATTTAACAAGCGATTATTTAGTTGTTTGTCATTCGTCAATATTAATAAACCCTCACTATCAAAATCTAATCTCCCAACGGGATAAACATCTTTCGGCACATCAAAATAATCGGCAAGTGTTTGTTTACCCTCCACCGCCGAAAACTGCGAAAGAACCAAATAGGGTTTGTAGATGATGTAATATTCCATTAGTTATGAATTATGAGTGATGAGTTGTTGAGGGTACTATTAATTTCGTTAATAAAAAAACCTCCAAACCTATGGTGAGGAGTGGAGGCTCAAGAATAAATTGTTTTTTATTCATCATTCATAACTACCTACCCTTCTTCAAATCTTTTTGCCACCACGTCCCAGTTCACTACACTCCAGAAGGCGGTAATATAGTCGGGACGTTTGTTTTGATATTTTAGGTAATAGGCGTGTTCCCAAACATCCAAGCCTAACAAGGGAGTGCCCTTTAGTTCGCTGATGTCCATCAGTGGATTATCCTGATTTGGAGTAGAGCCAATAATTAGTTTCTTATTATTATCCAACACCAACCAAGCCCATCCGCTACCAAACCTTGTTTTAGCGGTGTCAGCAAATTTGGCTTTAAAAGCATCAAATGACCCAAAATATTTTTCAATCTGACCCAATAATTTACCGTCTGGTTTTAAAGTTGACTTAGGCGTTAAGCTTTCCCAGAATAATTCGTGGTTATAATGTCCGCCGCCGTTGTTGCGCATTTTGGCAGAGTATTTAGAAATTTCCCCCAATAAATTTTCTAAAGAAACAGTGTTGATGTCCACCTTTTCTGCTACCAGTGTTTCATTAAGGTTTTTGGCATAAGCAGCCGCATGTTTTGTGTAATGAATTTCCATAGTCATTCCATCTATCGCTACTTCCAAATCATGGTAGCCGTACAGCAAAGGGCGTTGTTTGAAAGGGATGCCAGTTTCTTTTTTTTCGTTGACCATATTAGCCAAAGAAGGAATAACTGTTGTAGATAGCGCAACGGCTGCGGTTGTTTTTGCAGCGTCAGTAATGAAAGCCCTGCGGCTTGTATTTTTTGTTGTCATTTTATTTATTTTTATAATGATTTAGAAAAACGAAAGGTAGTTACTATTCGTTTTATGCGCATAAAAATTCGGTAATAAGCCTCCTGATTGAATAATTGCGAATCGTGCATTGCTTTATAAATAAGAAAAAGCCCCACAGGAATAAGCACGATGGTAGAAAGCCACATACCCATAAATACACTTATTACATCCTCGTGGGCAAGGCGTTCGCCAAAAGTATTTAGTAGATGGAATACCACAAAGAAGGCAATAGCAAAAACCAACGGCGCACCCAACCCACCCTTTCGGATGATAGCACCCAACGGAGCACCAATTAAAAACAATACTAAACAAGCAACTGATAAAGTAAACTTTCTATGCCACTCAATTTCGTGAGAGCCTAAGGTAAGTTCTTTACGTTTATAATCTTCGTTTATAATAGCTATAGAACTTTTGGCATTGCTTATCTGCCCAAGACTTCTATCGTAAACCAATCTTTTTACCGAGTCGGTCATTTGCGCATCCAAAGTTTTCTTACTGATGGTTGGTTTTATTTTGTTCCAACCAGTATCAGCATATCTGGTAAAAGTAAAATTGGGATTTACCTCAGCAGAAAATCTTTTCAAATAAAAACTATCTTCCTTGTGCAATGAATCTATCATACTATTCAGTTGCCTGATGCTAAGCATTTTTGGATCGTACTTAAAAGCACTGTCTGCGGTGTTACTCAAACCGAAACTTTTTAGATCGAACATTTTGGTGTAACGTTTAAACCCGAGCCTAATATATTCAGTGCTAGTAGTATGTTGATTACCCCTTTCTGTATAACGAACCCCATTGTTCAATATAAATTCAAGGAATTGTTTATCGGGGGTTACTCGCATTATTCCATCCTGCGCAATTAATAAATTGTCTTGTAGGTTGTAGTTCTTTTCATAAATAACTATATCGTGAATGGTGCTGTCGTCCTTATCCTTCTTGCCCAATTTTATTACATAGCCTTCAATTTTATCATAAAAGACTCCTTCCTTAATATCGAAAGAAGGCTTAGAAACGATGATATTATATTTTATGGTAGCTAGTTTCAACTGCGCCACAGGGATAATATTATTTGAAAATAGAAAAGCAACGCCACCAATAAATAAGGTAACTATCAATAAAGGACGCATAAAGCGCAACAGCGGAATACCTGCCGATTTGATGGCAACTATCTCGAAGGTTTCACCCAAATTTCCAAAAGTCATGATAGAAGAAAGCAGCAGCGCAATAGGTAATGCCAGCGGGATAACATTGGCAGCAACATAAAGTACCAACTGTAGGATGGTAAAAATATCTAATCCTTTGCCCACCAAGTCATCTATATATAACCAGAAAAACTGCATTACCAACACAAAAAGGGCAATAAGAAAAGTGGCAAGGAAAGGACCTATGAAGGATTTTACAATTAATATGTCTAATTTTTTAATCACTAGCTCTTAAAACAAGTTGTATTTATGAAATCAATGCGTCAAAAGTAAAGGATTAGTGAAATGAATCGGTTTTAGTGTTTTATAGAGTCTGTTACTATCCATACATGAGGGATACTTTCTTATTAAATTAACAAAATGCCGTTTATCTTGTAACTATTTTACTTTCCGAAATGATGAGTTTCATAAATTTCCATACATTGCCCTCTTAGAATTATACAATGAAACACTTTCTATCTCTTCTTATCATTACTTGCCTGTCCTATACTTATATATACAGTCAAGAAAAAATTTTTCTAGGCTTTAATGCTGGCATCAACATTCCTGAACTTGGAATAAATAGTCCCAATCCCGTAGTGGATGGGTATAAGACTCGGTTGGCTCCTTGTTTTGGGATTGTGCTAGAAACGGGACTGAATAATAGATGGTCAATATTGAGCGAGGCAAATTATGCCACAATGTCTTTTGGTAAAAATGGCAGTCAAGTAATTCCTTTAAGTGCTTACTCCAGCTTAGGACTTAGTTCAATTGGTGATTTGTATGCCAACTTCAATAGTAAGATAGAATTAAAATATTTGGAAGTACCATTGATGTTAAAATATTATGTTTATCAAAACCCTAAGACAAATTTCTTCGTAAATTGTGGTGTGTTTGCGGGCATACTATTTAGAGGAAATGTGAAAACAGATGGAAGAGGAAATGTATATACGGATGCAGCTCATCAAAATCCTCTTTTCCCTTTTCAAATTTCACTTAAGCAGGAGCAAGACCTCACAAATAGGATAAAGCCCATCAATTGGGGATTGCAATTTGGCGCAGGATTTACATGGAAAGGTGAATTAGGAGAATTCTTTGTTAACGTAAATGGTAATACTGGACTTGTAAACATTCAAGAGAGTAGCGATGATGGCGCAAACAAAACAGAAGAGGCAACAATTACAGCTGGATATTTATTTCATGTAAGTAAGTAATGTTAGAATTTATTAGAAAGACTTTTGAGGTAATAAAAGTCAATTTTACCGATCAATATTACAATTAAACAGTTCGTTAACAAACTTATTATCTTTTGGCATTTGGTTTGATTTAAAACAAATTATGATAAAGTAGATAATTTTTTTCTCATAAGCAGTTAGTTTTGGTTGCGGCTCCGATGTTTATCGGGGCCAATTTTTTTAACAAAACTCATTGCCCACCTTTGTTTTAAGTGGTTATTTTCTAGATTTTAGGGTACAGTTTTTTTATTTTGAATATAACCAATCAATACTCTACATTTGCAGCGAAAAGAAATGGGGGAACGATTACCGTTCCCTTCTTCTTTATATCTATAGCAGTGGAAATATTAAAACAAATAGAAGAAGGTTGGTTACGAGAAATATTGTCGGAATATTCTGATTTGTTTTTAGTGGATGTAGAAATTAGACCTACTAACAACATAAAGGTGTTCATAGATGGCGATACTGGATTTTCAATAGATGCTTGTACGCGCATAAATAGGAAGCTTTATAAAGCGATAGAAGAAGCTGCTGTATACCCAGAAGGAAATTTTAGTTTAGAGGTATCTAGTCCAGGCATAACGGAACCTTTGAAGCTTTATCGCCAGTATAATAAAAATATTGGCAGAGAAGTAGAAGTGATTTTTAAAGACGATAGTATCAAGGTTGGTATTTTGACGGCAGTTGCAGAATCAGATATTGTTCTAGAATACATGGAAGGAAAAGGAAAGAAAACTGTGGTGCAAACATTGGTTATCCCTTTTGATAATATAAAAACAACAACAGTTCAGATTAAATTTTAAGATTAAGTCTTAGAATAAAGATTTTTAGATTATGGCAAGTATAAATTTAATTGATGCGTTTCAGGATTTTAAAGATGCTGAAAAATTAGATCGCCCCACAATGATGAAAGTGGTGGAGGATGTTTTTAAAACATTACTGAGAAAAAAATATGGTAGCGACGAAAATTTTGACGTAATTGTAAATGCTGAAAAAGGGGATTTGGAAATAATACGCCGCCGTATGATTGTAGAAGATGGTGATGTGATGGATCCGTTAGAAGAAGTAGCCTATTCGGAAGCAATCAAGATAGAACCAGATTTTGAGGTTGGTGAAGAATTATACGAAGAAGTAGATATGCTAGACTTTGGTCGTCGGGCGATTCTTGCTGCTAAGCAAACTTTAGCAAGCCGTATTGGCGACTTAAAGAAAAGTGCTTTAGTAAAGAAATATGAAGATAGAATTGGCGAAATAATTTCTGCTGAAATATACCAAGTATGGAAAAAAGAAGTTTTATTGTTGGATGATGAAGGAAACGAATTAATTCTACCTAAGTCTGAACAAATACCTACCGATTTCTTCAAAAAAGGAGAAAATGCGAGAGCAGTTATAGTAAGGGTAGATGTTAAAAACAATAATCCTGTTATAATTTTATCTAGAACAAGTCCCACATTCTTATCTAAATTGTTAGAAATAGAGGTTCCTGAAATTTTTGACGGGCTTATATCCATCAAAAAAATTGTGAGAGAGCCTGGTGAAAGAGCAAAAGTGGCAGTAGAAAGTTATGATGACAGAATTGATCCTGTTGGCGCTTGTGTAGGGATGAAAGGAAGTAGAATTCATGGTATAGTTCGTGAACTAAAGAATGAAAATATCGATGTAATTAATTACACCAATAACATTCAACTACTTATACAGCGTTCTTTAACCCCAGCTAAGATTAGTTATATGAGGATTGATGATGCAAAAAAGCAGGTGGATGTATATCTTAAAGCTGATCAGGTTTCTTTAGCAATAGGAAGAAGGGGCGTAAACATCAAGCTAGCGTGCGAACTTACAGGATATGAAATAGATGCATTCAGGGAAGACGAAGAACAAACTAATGAGTTTGATATTGATCTTGATGAATTTATTGATGAAATTGAGCCTTGGATTATTGATGAGTTCAAGCGTGTTGGTTGCGATACCGCACGCAGTGTACTGACACTAACTCCTGGAGAATTGGAGCGTCGTACAGACCTTGAAAAAGAAACTATTGCCGAAGTAATAAAGATCTTGAAAGAGGAAATGGAAAGAGAAGAAGAATAAATAATAGCATTTTAGAAATATTAGGTTACTTTGTAGTTGCTAGGTGAATTAAACACTAAAGTAAATATTAATAATCAGGTTTAAAAAAAATATACAATTGACTATAAATTCAAATTATAGTCATGGGATTAAAAAGTACTGAATGTCAGAATTGAAATTACCGAGGTTATTAGCTGCTGCTAAAGAGTTTAATGTGGGTCAAGATACCATTATTGACTTTTTGGCTAAAAGAGGATTCAATAAAGACGAGTTGAAGCCAACAGCGAAGCTTTCTGAAGTAATGTATACTTCCTTGCAAGCGGAATTTCAAAATGACAAACAAGCTAAGAACAAAGCTGATTTGGTAGAAATTCCAAAAAGTCAGCAAACGGAGCGAAGAAAAAGAGACGAGGAAGAAATTACTTTTAGAAGGGATGATTATAGGAAACCACAAACAAAAGAAGAGCCTAAAGCGACACAAGTTGTTATTCAAGTTGTAGAAAAACCAATTGAGATTATTCCTCAGCCAGAGACTAAAGTACCCCCTGCAGAAATTATCAATAAGGCTGATTTGTTCAGTGAGCCTGTTTTACCTGTAAAAGAAGAGAAAATTTCAGTTCAAGAACCTCATGATGAGGGTAATAGTGTTTTAAAAATAGAAGCACCTGAACTAGAGGGACCAAAGATTATAAACAAAATTGATTTATCAACAATAGACTATTCAACAAGACCAAAGAAGGCTGTTGAGAAGAAAGAAGTTGAGAAAGTAACAAATACACCTAAAGAACCAATAAAGGAAAAAGTAGAAACTATCGAAAAAGAAGTTTCTACAGTACACATAGCAGAAGTAGTTATAAAGGCAGAGCAACCAATAGTTGCAATTCCAGCCCCTGCAACTGCGCCCCCTCCTCCTCCAGTTTTTGTAGAGCAAGTTAGTCAACCTAAGGAAGAGAGTAAACCTGAGGTTGTTGATAATACCAGTGAAAACGGATCAGTAATAGAAAATATTCAGGCTGAAAAGTTAACTGGTCCTAAGATATTAGGTAAGATTGAACTCCCGATTGATAGCGACACAAGGCCCAAACCAAGTAGTGCTGAGGATAGGAAGAAACGTAAGAGAATTCCTGTAGATAACAGACGAGTTGGTGGAAGCCACCACCCACCTTCTGGAAATCAGGGAGGCAATCAGGGTAATTTTCAAAATAGGGGTCCTCATCCACATCCGAATGCTGGCGGCTTCAATAGGGATAATCGAAATCACCTTGGTCAACAAAATCAAGTTTCTCCTGCTGTAGAGGCTAGGACAAATAGACCTGTAATTCCTGCTAATAATAATAGACCAGGACAAACTGCTGGTGGTGCTGGCTTTAATAGAGATAGCAGACCAGGCGGTGGAGGTTTTAATAGAGCTGGTGGTGCTGGCGGAAATAGATCTTCTAATAGACGAGATGATAAAGAGATTGATGCTAAAGAGATTCAAGACAAAATAAAAGAAACACAAGCTAAACTTGCTGGTGGTGGTGGTAAAGGAAAAAGCCTAAAAGCTAAATATCGTCGTGCTAAGCGCGAAGAAGCTGCCGAGGCAATGAACGATATGGATGGAGACGACAACAAACTTCAGGTTACGGAGTTCGTAACGGTTAGTGAGTTGGCTAATTTGATGGACGTAAGCTTTGCCGAGGTAATTGGCAAGTGTATGGGTCTTGGAATAATGGTTAGTATTAACCAAAGGCTTGATGCCGAAGTTATAGAATTAGTTGCTAGTGAGTTTGACTATGAGGTTGAGTTTATTGGAGTTGATGATATTGAAGAAATGGATGAAGACGAGGAGGAAGAGGATTTAGCTGAAGCCGTAACTCGTCCTCCAATTGTTACCATCATGGGGCACGTGGATCATGGTAAAACATCTTTGTTGGATCATATCCGTAGTGCAAATGTTGTTGCTGGAGAAGCTGGGGGTATTACCCAACACATCGGTGCTTATGAAGTTACCCTGCCTGATGGAAAGGCGATAACTTTCTTAGATACCCCGGGTCACGAGGCGTTTACCGCCATGCGTGCTAGAGGTGCTAAGGTTACTGATATTGCGGTGATTGTGGTTGCTGCCGATGATGCAGTAATGCCTCAGACAAGGGAAGCTATAAGCCATGCCCAAGCTGCAGGTGTACCGATGATTTTTGCTGTAAACAAAATTGATAAGGATGGTGCCAACCCTCAAAAGATTTACGAGCAGTTAGCTGGTATGAACATTTTGGTTGAAAGTTGGGGCGGTAAATATCAAAGTCAGGAATTATCTGCCAAGAAAGGTTTGAATGTTGATTTATTATTGGAAAAAATATTACTTGAGGCCGAGTTGCTAGATGTCAAAGCTAATCCTAAGAAAGATGCAACAGGTTCTATCATTGAGGCATCTCTCGATAAAGGTCGTGGTTTTGTTGCTACCATTCTTGTTCAGAATGGAACACTTCGCCAAGGTGATTTGATGGTTTCCGGGCAGTACTTCGGTCGTGTGAAAGCAATGTTTAATGAACGTAATCAACGTGTTAGCGAGGCACCGCCTTCTACTCCTGTTGTATTATTAGGTTTGAATGGTGCACCACAAGCGGGTGAGAAGTTCAAGATATTTACTGATGAAAGTGAGGCTAAAGATGTAGCTACCAAGCGTGCGCAGATTTCTCGCGAACAAGGTCTCAGGGCTAGAAAACATATCACGCTCGATGAAATTGGACGTCGTTTGGCTCTAGGAAACTTTAAGGAACTCAACATTATCATTAAGGGTGATGTGGATGGCTCTGTAGAAGCTTTGAGTGACTCATTACAAAAATTATCTAGCCAAGAAATTGCTATACGCATTGTTCACAAAGCTGTAGGTCAAATCTCTGAAAGCGATGTATTGCTGGCTGCCGCTTCCGATGCTATCGTTATAGGCTTTAATGTTCGTCCTTCTTCTCAAGCTAGTAAGTTAGCAGAAAATGAAGGAGTACAGGTGAAAATGTATTCAATTATCTACACTGCCATCGATGAAATTAGAAGCGCGATGGAAGGTATGCTTGAACCTAAGGTTGAAGAAAAAGAAGTTGCTACTGTTGAGGTTAGGGAGGTTTATAAATTTGATAAAGCAACTGTTGCAGGTTGTTATGTTCAGGAAGGCAAGATTAAGCGCGACCACAAAATACGTGTATTCAGGGATGGTATTCTTGTTTACCCACGCCAAGAAGGTGGATTTGCAGAATTTGGTAGCTTGAAGCGTTTCAAGGATGATATGAAGGAAGTAAACAATGGTTATGAGTGCGGTTTAACAGTTAAGGGCTTTAGCGACCTAAACGTTAGCGATACAATCATTGCTTACGAAGAAGAAGAAGTTAAGCGTACATTATAGGCGAATAGGCTATCGAATAGCAGTAAATGAATATTAAAAAGGCTATCACAACTCAATGTGATAGCCTTTCTTATATACCTTAATAACTACTTAGAAGAACCGATATGTCATGCCAAAACTATTAAGGAATGGTAACATTTAGCAACTTTGTCCAAGGACCACAAAAGCCTTTTTTGGTTACCCAACGGGCAAAATAATACATTTTCTTTCCTTGCTGTGTACCCAAAAAAGTCATCACCGTACTCGATTTAGGAATGTTTATTTTCAAAGTAGTATCCGCCACTACTACAGGTATTGGCGTATCCACCGAGTACCAAATCTCCGTAAAGCCAACCCCCGCAGGTTTGCCAATCCTGTTAGTAACGGCATTGCGCATGGTTACCAATAGTTGCAAATCTTCGCCATTACCAACTATTTTCATTATGGGCGAAGTGGTTGGGTCGGGTACGGGTGTGTGGTTCGTATTTGGTTCGTGAATGCCCATTGCCAACTTATCTGCCGGAGATATGGCGTCATTGTTAATAAGGTATTTTGTAAAAAGTGATTCTAGTGCGGGATAAAAAGTTATAGATATATAGTTATCTCGGTTGGTGGTATTACCCACGCTTTTGGTTGTTTTGCCCGTACTCAGGGAGTAGAGCGGCGTAAAAGTTGTTTGTTTAGCCTGAATGTCGGTTACTGCCGCAGGCAATACACCCCAATCTGCGGCTTTGGCTGCTACCAGGGCGATGACTGTTTTTTGTAACTTGTTAAATTTTGATGCAAGTTTTGAAATGCTGAAAATTTCCATGACAATTTTTCTGAGCCTGTTTTGTAATCAAACTCAGATTGTAAAGTTCAGACCATATACTGCATATATAATCCTACGGATTAAAAGATATTTTTCTTTTGAGGGATGGCTTTATCGGGTAATGGTTGATTATCAACCGATTGCTAGATTAGGTTTTTGAAACATTAACAGTTCCAACGCAGTACAAGGGTGCCAAAAGAGCAAATTTTATAAAAATATAGTCCTGGAGAGGTCATTTCCGTCTCCCGATTGATGAGATTTGTCTCCCGATTGATGAGATTTGTCTTCCGATTGATGAGATTTGTCTCCCGTTTGA
>JANYEX010000057.1 GCA_025359725.1 Chitinophagaceae bacterium
ATTTATAAATAGAAAAATTTGTACTAATCATTTTTCAATGAATGGATTTAATCATTGTTGAGTAATACTACAGATTATACAATCAGAAAGGTAATTAAGGTTGTACACATAGCTGCTAATAAACTATGGGCTTCGTTAAACATTGTGCAGAATCACCTTCGTAACATGCAAGAATATTGTTGCACTGATTCGGGTAAACTTTTCTTCAATAAACACCTTCATTCCTTAGATTTGTTACATATTCTTACATAAACAAAAGATTAATGAAAAAGCTAGTATTACTATTAATGTCGCTATCGGGGGTTTGTTGCAATATGCACAGCACCACAAGCCACACATCTGCCACTACGGATAGAGAAGTGAAAAACTTTGACGCCATAGAAGTAGAGGGCGGAATAGATGTGTACTTGGTTCAGGGTGCTGACGAATCTGTTTCGGTAAATGCTACATCAGATGAATTGCTGGAGAGAACGAGGACGGAAGTGGAGAATGGGATGTTGAAAATTTATCTGGAAAATAAAGGTTGGAGTTTTAATAGTATGGGTAATGGGAAGGTGCGGGTGACGGTAACCTTTAAGGATATTGATAAGATTGAGGCTTCGGGGGCATGTAACGTGAAGGCAAATAATACTATTAAGGAAAAAGAATTAAAGATTGATTTGTCTGGTGCGAGTGAATTTTTGGGTGATGTTGAGGTATGAGACTGCTATCTAATACAGTACTTGGAGACCCAGGTGGAGGAGTATAAACTCCATTATTTGTTTCATATTGGAACCTAAGTGGCAGACGTTAAAATCCAGTCGTGTCAATAGGAAGCGCAACAAAAAATGTAAGCAATACAGAGTCGCATCCTATTTTCTCTGCATACAAATTATAAATAGAAATCTGCGTTTTGGGTGCAGTAATAATTGCAGGTAGTGTACCATAATTGCCACAAGCATCAGTAAGCCTTATGGTATAATTCCCTGCGAGTAAATTTCTAAAAGTATCATTAGCTCGTACTCCAGTAGTAACAGGCGATGGTTTTATCAATTGCCACTTATAAGGCCTACTACCAGTACCAGCGTTATATTGCCTATTATTTGTCCATCAGAACCACCCGAACAATGTGGATCTATAACAATAGGATTAAATTGTAGCGGCGTATAACTACCATCGATAAAAGAGCAAAACATAAGCAGGATAGCAAATAATCGTATCTTCAAAGGGTGCAAAGGTTTTATAATAATGAATAATGTGAATTTATAATTATAGTCAAAGATAGTAGGATTGGGGTTCGAAGTTTTATTTTCTAAAAAAAAGTTAAACAAATTCTGCTAGGCGAGATGCGCTTCGCTAACATCTTCGAACAGCATCCTAACACCTTGACCAGCTGGTGAAATAAGCAGCTTGCTGATTACATATCTAGTAACCTTGTGGCATGGAACAAAATTAAGTGTTTGCAAATTGTACTAGTATGCAATGTGCAAATCAGGAGATTTGCCAACACTATGACGTAGTCGGGAGACTACGCCAAACGAGGGAAAATACAGGTGTGCGGAGATAGTTTGGTAAGTATGTACTGTGCAGGTACAGGTGTACATAATTGGGAAGTGCATAGCATAACTGTGCTAGCTATAAGGAGGAGTTGGTGGGCTATGTGTATAACTTGGTTTGCTAGACCATTAGGATAGTTGAGAGAGTACCCTAATTTGGGGTTGTTAGATATGAATTATAAGGTATGCTATGGTTATGATGTAGGTTTATTCTACTTACCAAATTTAGGTCTGCAACACACATTTTTTTCTTTCATCACATAGAGTCATAGAAAACATAGCTTATGTTTTACTTCTATATTGCCTGTCACTCTATGTTTCTCTGTGTTTTATTTCTTTTCTTTTTACTGCAAAGAAGAATGTGTTTAGTATGGTAACTACAACGACAACCATCATTGGAATATCTATCCTAAAAAAAAATAAATAATCATCAAATTTGAAGTCGATGGTTATTTGTTGTTTTTAGTAAATTACAAACCAATAAAGTGGGTTAATCTTAATCAACGCCCATTAGCAGATTATTATATGTTTCCCCTTAGGTATAAATGTAGTTTCAGATTCCGCTTTTGCTGACATCTCTTTGTTCTTAGATATACTGGCAACAAGCAAATTATAACGGTATTCTTTTGGATGCTCACATGCTAACCAGTTATAGTGTTTCCAATTAATCTTTTCATGTGGAGGATTCACCAATGGAATCTTTGAATAATAAGTATAAATTGAGAAAATATTGACTGGCATAGAATAATAGAAATAACCATTGTTTGTGTATGCCTTTGTAGTGATACGAAATGTACCATAAGGTATATTAGTCCAATTATAACTAAATACTCCACCACTACCAGTTGTTACTGTTGCCAAAAGTATATCGCCATTGTAAAATTCTACTTTAGTAATTGTTCCACTATTCGTTGTAGCAGAATCCTTGATGGTAAGAGAAGAACCCGCATAGATTGTATCAGTCGAAGCTGGTAGCTTAATGGCATTGGTAATACCAGTAGGGGTGATACTTACACTACCAAAAGAAGTACTTGTACCATACAATTTAAAACGTAATGTCTGTGGCCCTTTCTTTGCGAATACGATAGTCGTATCGAGGTCATTTAATGTTTGGTTTGCACCATACCATGTATATGTCGGAAAAGTATTTTGCTGAATAAGCGATCCGTTTGAGTATATTTCTGTACGCTTTCCTGAACTACTGTATTTGTCAGCCATGTGTAATTGCAAAGAACGAGTTGCGGTAGTATCTACATTCACTTTAAATTCTATCCAATTACTGTCAAGATTGGAAAGAATAACACCACCTCCATAAGATTCATTTAACTGAATAGGATATAAATATCCATGATTAGGTCCTGTTGATAAAGAACCAGTATCACTAAATGCGATGGCTTGCAAGAATGCGGCAACTGGATAATAATAATTGATGCGGAAGTAATCGACCGCTGTGATGTCATTATTAAAAGTCACCCTAAGAGTGTGCCTTCCTACAGTTACATCAAAACTGTCATTTTTGATGGTCTGAAAACTTGATGAAACAGGAATTGATATATTACCTAACGAAGTACCTGAATTTGCAGCAGGCATACCATCTAGAGAAATAGAAAAGCTATTTGTAGCATTTGTGTTAAGCACATTTGCTGAAAGACTGTATTTGCCTGTATGATTAACATCTAAACTATATTCAAGCCACCCATTCGCTTTCATGTTTACAATGGCCGTATCATTGCTGTAGCTAAGATCGACGCCAAATATCCCAGCAGAATCTTTAGTGAAAGATTCTGCTTCGAAATTATTGACTGACACATTTATTGATTGAGACGTTACAGTATTACCAAGAGAATCTGTTAAGACAGCACTTAAAGTATGCAATCCTGTTGTTGTTGGTTTAAAACTAACAGCAAAAGGAGTAGTACTATCTATTTCTACAGACTCTGTATTATCAAATAGCTCTACGTTAGATACATGACCTACCAAATCAGTGTACCTATTTCCAATCAGCATTGTGTCCCCAATAACCATTACAGTATTAACTGAATTTGTAATACTATCCGTTGGATTTGGTATGCTATCCGTAATGCCTGAAGCTGTTATTTTTACCCATTGATGGGAAGGAATAAAGAAACTTTGAGAAACGGGACGAATAAGTGTAATAGACATACTCGCATTGTTGTCATTGTATACATTTACTTGACTAGTAGTAGATTGATTGACAATATAGTTGCCCTTTGTACAAGTAAATGAATCGATTCCACCACTAAAAACATTAAGGCTGTCAAATGTGATTGTCGTATCTTTTGCATTAGTCATTTGCCGCCCTATTGCCGTATGTGCATTTGCCGTAAACTTAAATGGAGTTGTTATGGTCATTGTACTATTCAAACTATCGTACCGCCTGATAACAACTATAAAGTTCTCATACGTGGTAGTGCCTTTACACCCCCAAATACCTGTGCCAATGCCAGTTAACAATGATGTGGTAACGGATGGAGGGGTACTGGCATTGTTATATGGATACAATAGCGTGGCAAAAGAAGCCCCAGTAGTAGATGCTGTTTGTATTTTTGTATAGATTAAGGATGATATTTGTGTCATCGGAACAGCTTCTGTTTGCGCAATCCATCCTTGCAAAGCGGAAGCTGATGTCCTACCTTTTACTATCGTGTCCGACAATCCTAAGGTGTCTATTGGCGATACCAATAAATGGGCAGTGGTATGTGAACTATAAGAAGCGACTGCCTTATTTGAACTATTGACAATACCTGCCGAATCGGCGTTTAATTGAAAATAGTTGTCGTATTTATGCGAGCCTGAACCTTCCAAAAAGTCTGTTACCACATAATAGTATGGCTTTAAAAAAACCAAGTGCCTTGTATGGGAAACAGAATAATCCTTACTGCCAGTGAAATTTCTGGAATTGACCGAACCTTTGTACATCTCAGATTGATACCCATCATTGTAAATACCGCTGGTATAATCTGCAACCCAATTGGTAAGCCAAGGCTGACGGGAAGGGGCAATAGATACTTTCTGCGGAAACTCCTTTAATGCCACTGTGCTGTCATCTAGACGGTGTTGATACTTTCCATCCACCGCTATGGTGTTGTGTGCTGAGGTTATTTTTGTGTAATAGTATTGAAGAGAATTATCGTAATTCCAACCTTCTGCTTCGGCTAGTAGCGGGTAACCAAAGCAAGTAAGGAACAAAGAAAGGCCGTCTTCATGCCCATGCCACCATGATCCGATAGGCCCGTTTTTAAAAAATATATAGTTTGCCTGGGTGTTCCAGCCGCTCCTCATTACATTAAAGCCTGCCCATGGGAATCTGTAGCTTAATGTATCAGGAGCCTTGCCTTGAGTTCCACCGCTAGCTAAGAATTGAAACTCAGGATCATTCCACATATTAGTCGGTGGTGCTTCTGCTGCTACAGAATCTGAATTATCGTTTGTAGGTGGCAAGTATCCATTGGGCTGCATCAGATAAAGATTATACCAATACATTTTTTTTAATTTGTCATAGAAATAAGCAGAATCTGGAATGGAAACATTGTTCAGCTTGGCAATCTGTGCCACTTGTGTAAAATAGTTCATAGACCAGTTATGATAGCCCGGAGACAATTCGTTCTCGGCACCGTCATCATATACAGTACTGTCCATTGATCTTTCCAATAAATTAAAAGCTGTCTGTTTCCATGTGGGCGCATCATTGAATTCAGGAAAAACCATAGCAGCAACCGCCAACCCTGATGCTTCAATTATTTCATGGTTACTAGGAGATTTACTGCTATCATAGAATATTGACGCTCCCCAATTCATCCGCCATCCATGACCAAGAACACCCTTGGCATAAGTAGCGACTGCTGTATCTACAAAAGACGGCGATTGTATAAAATGAAAATAGGCGTCTGTCCAAGTATCTTCCATGCGCATCCCCATTTGCAGGCTTTGTATTACTCCACCATTAATAGCTGAATCCCTACCATTTTCCACATAACTAGTTAAATCTACTGGGATTGTTGCTACCCAATTGCACATCTGGTTCACCCAGGCTTTTGCATACGACTCATTCAAGGTTATCCAATAGCCTCCACTTAGCGACCGCCAAAATGTAAATCTTTCCATTGAACCTGTCCATGCACTGCTATAACCAGGATCTGTAGGCGGATAAGGATTTTGGTACCAATGTGCACCAATATTTGTAACAGGTAATCCAAATTTATAATTGGGTGGGCAGTTGCCAACTTGGTCTGGTCCTATCCAGTTTTGGCTAATCTTATAAGCACTAGAATCTACAGCAGTGCCATTGCCACTAGGAGTACCCAAAGGCAACCATTTTGGCGAATGGTTTATTCTAAAAAGGCGGTACTGCGTTTTTGCTAAGGTATAGTTCCCAGCTTCCACTGCAATCCTAACACTATCCATACCGGGATAATTTAAGTTGAGTGCACCAAACAAAGCAGTATCAGAGATAAAACCAGCAGCGGGCGATGTTCCACTTGGGGTGATATTAGCTGACGCAGCACTAGGATTACTATTGCCAGCTCCATTGATTGCAGTAACTGTAAAAGAATACGATGTGCCATTTGATAACCCTGAAATAATAATCGGGCTTCCGGTACCATTTCCTGTTAATCCTCCGGGACTTGATAAAACCGTGTATCCTGTAATTGGAGACCCCCCATTGTTAGATGGGGGAGTGAATGAAATAACAGCAAAACAATTATTAGGACTGGCAGATACTCCGGTAGGTGCATTGGCAACAGTAATCGGGGTTACAGCAGTTGAGGCTGCACTGGCAGCACCTACACCTGCACCATTGGTAGCAGTAACCGTAAAGGTATAAGCTGTACCATTGGTTAAACCTGTTACTGTAATTGGACTAGCTGTACCTGTTGCAGTTAATCCACTTGGATTGGAAGTAACTGTATATCCTGTAATGGCTGAA
>JANYEX010000099.1 GCA_025359725.1 Chitinophagaceae bacterium
AAGTAATGATAGAAGTAGCAGCACCGCTTGCCAATACAGACCATTGTGCATTTACTATATTACTACTATTTAAAGGCGTATAAGTAAAAGTTGTACCAACCCCAACTTTTATATCTCTATTATTAGTCGTGTTTGTTAATATCAATGGCAAATAATAGGCAGCAGTTCCGATTGGAAAAGTGGTTGCTGTTGCAGGAACAGCCTTTCTTGTTAGTGTGCCTGTGCTGTTGATTACAAGGTATCCTGTACCATTGGTAATACTAGCAGCGGAGGCAGTAGTAAGATCATATACGCCCAATGTTAGGTTATTGCTAGAAAGTGCCAACAATGTATTAACGGTCAATGATGCGTTAGTAGTAATCGCAGCACCAAGTGTTACCGAACCTGCCGAAACTGTTGGATTGTTAGTAGAGGTATTTCTAAAGTTGATGTATTCATTATTAGTCAAGGTAGCAGTTAAGGCAGTAGTAGTAATAGTTGCACCACTAACAGCAACTACCGAACCAATTGAACTTGTACCACTTGTTGCAAAGATTAATTGACCTGCTGCTATGTTAGTTGCCGTAGTAACCACAATAGAAGTAGCTCCAGCACTTGTTGCACCTACTGTTTGTGTAGATGCAGCCAATACACTGAAAGGTGTAGAAGTTGCGTTATTAAAAGTATAATTAACCCCTGAAGCGAAATAACTACCCGTCGCTGTAGTACTTACATAATAATTCATTGAGGCATCTAACCCATTTGTATTACCCGTAATAACGTTAGAACCAGAAGCAAAAGTGAGTGTATAATAAGGCGCAATAGTACCAGTTGTTCCAAAGTTTACGGTTGCACCACTGTATATTGTACTACTCCTATTCACCCTCATTGAATAAGAATTTAATAGTAATGTAGTACCTGATATCATGGATACACCAGCAGTAGTTGGTGATCCACTTGAACCTGCACCCACTATTATATGACCATTTAAAGAAAGCGTATTATTTGTACCTCTTATTGACAATAATCCACTGTAAGCTTGTGCTGTACCAGAGGTTGCACCACCGTATAAGTATTGTGTTCCTGTGCCATCATATACCAATCCGCATGAAACGGTAGGATTAGCATAGAATGTACCAGCTGTAAATGGAGGATTGGCATTACTTTCTACATACAAGGTATCACTAGTTTGCACGTCTATTGTACCTGCTAAAGTATTACCAGCAGGTATTTTAAATCCAGTAACAGTAGCAGAACCATCGCCCACTACTACTTTAGAACCTGTACCAGATACTGTCCAAGTTGCATTGCTTGTCCAGCTACTTACAGTACCAGCACCTGTAATGGTAAATGTTTGACCAGTTGTTGTAAAATCTGAAGGACTAACACCAGCCGCATCTTGCCAACTTGCTGTTAAATCGACATTACCAGTATTATAGGTAAAAATACCAGACGTCACCGCATTTGATACCGAACTTGCAGTACCTGTTGAACCATTGTAGGCTGTTACTGTGAAGGTACAAGAGGTTCCGTTTGTTAATCCCGTAACGGTAATTGTTCCACTGCCCGCCTGGCTTAAAGTTCCTGTTATACCACCAGGTGAAGAAGTAGCCGTATATTTAGTAATAGCAATACCACCATTACTTGCAGGTTGAGTAAAAGGAATCTTAGCAGAACCACTTCCGTTTACTACAACAGTACCTACTGTTGGGGCACCTGGGGCAGTATTGGCAACAAATGAATATTGATTACCGATACCATATAAATAAGTATTACCCGCAGTAAATGAAACTGATGGGGTTGTTATAGTATATACCGATGTAGCACCAACTTGGGTAGCCCCAGTAGTAATGTCAGTTTCTGAATAAGCACCACTATAATTGCCTAAGTATAGGTCGCTAGTAGATAGGGTACCAGTTACATCATTAGGTGAGGAAGAATTATATTGGAAGTTGATAGTTGAAGTTACTACCGCACTCGACTTAACCGACCATTGAAGGTTTACATAATTGGCTGCCCCAGTAGCTAGTGTATTTGTAAACCCTTGTTGCGCCCCTACAGTAATAGTGGTTAAAGCACTAGGGTTAAAGATAATAGGGTTGTAATCGCCAGATGCACTACCCACAGGGAAGGTGATACTGGTATTAGCAACCGCTTTAATACCCAAAGTTCCTGTGCTACCCTCAACAACATAACCAGTACCATAACTGATAGGACTAGTTGAATTGGTAATACTGGCATTTAAGCCGCCCAACGTTAGATTGTAATTGCCAAGAGCAATACTGGTGCTAGCAGTTAGGTTAGCATTTAATGAGATGGCTGCGCCTAAGGTTACCGTACCTGCGGTTACATTTGCCACTGTTGTAGAGGCGGCGTTGTTTCTGAAATTAATATAATTATTAGCTACTGGGGCTGTACCTGTAATGTTTGCATTAACTACACCAGTACCAGTATTTACACCTGTAACAGTACCTACAATTGTTTGTCCTGTTCCTATAAAGATAGATTGCCCAATTTGAACACTTGCAATATTAGCAGCAGTAGTTACCGTAATTGAGGTACTGCTACCAGAACCAGTTACACCTGATACTTTTGCGCTAGCTATCTCTGTACTAAAAGGAGTAGTTGTTGCTGCGTTGAAAGTATAATTTACACCTGACGCAAACCAAGTACTGGACACATTACCACCAGTAGATGCACTATAATCAAGAGAACCATCCAGACCGTTAGTGTTACTAGTGATTATATTAGAACCAGATAGAAAAGTAATAGCGTAACTACCTTGTTTAATAGTACCCGTACCGAAGTTGATAGTTGCACCACTCGGAAGGCTTGATGTGTTTAAAATCGTAATATTATTGCCATTCAAGCTAAGGGTATTACCTGTCAATATATTAAGATTTGAACCTGACGGTGATCCACTTGTACCTGCACCTACCGTAATATTTCCATTTAACACAACTGTATTGGTTGAGCCACTAACTTTAACTCCACCGGTATAAGTACCAGCAGGTAGGTATTGTGTGCCAGAACCATCATAAACAAGAGCTGCGCCATAAGTAGGATTAGAGGTAAAAGTACCCGCAGTAAATGGAGGATTGGTAGTACTTTCAACTTTAAGTGTGGATGCCAATTGCACATTCACAGTACCTGAAATAGAACTACCGACAGGTATAGATAGGGTAGCAGCATTCGTGCCATCACCTACGGTAACTGCTGAAACTGTCCATGTAGCGTTGCTTGTCCAACTAGTTACACTTGTTGCACCTGTTATGGTAAATGTTTGACCAGCTGTTGTAAAGTCTGAAGGATTTACGCCAGCAGCGTCTACCCAACTAGCTTTTAAATCAACATTACCAGAATTGTATGTAAAAACACCGGGGGTTACTGCATTAGACACACTACTTGCTGCGCTTGTTCCAGAAGCATTGGTGGCTGTTACAGTGAAAGTATAAGATGTTCCGTTTGTTAATCCAGTAACGGTAATTGTTCCACTACTTGCTTGGCTTAAAGTTCCGGTAATATTATCAGGTGAAGAAGTAGCGGTGTAAGTAGTGATAGTTGAACCACCATTACTTGCAGGGGCTGTAAAAGGAATTTTAGCAGAGCCAGTTCCGTTTACCACAGCAGTACCTATCGTAGGTGCACCAGGTGAGGATGCTGAAACAAACGAGTTTGGATTACCAATACCATATAAATAAGCAGCCCCCATAGCTAATGCGGCGGATGCTGATTGGGTTACAGTGTAAGGGTTTGAACCGCTAATAGCTCCCAAAGTAGATTCTGCATAAGAGCTAGTATAGACACCCATTATTGGTGAAGCCAACGTGCCTGAAACATCTATTGTATTATATTGGAATTTAATAATTGAATTACTTGCCACACTTGACAAGACAGACCATTGTAAATTGACAATATTGGTAGAATTTACTGGCGCATGCATAACCGTATTCTGTAACCCAACGGTAATGTTAGGTGTATTGGTGGTGGATGTAAGTGTAATTGGGTCATATTCTGATGATGATATACCTACAGGGAAGGTGGTAACACTTGCGGAAACGCCATTGATAGTAACCAAGCCATTGCCATAAATGTAATTGCTACTACTTCCGCCACTAATACTACCTGCAGTAATGTTATTACCATTGCTATTTAATTGACCTGAGAGGGTTAAAGCCCCTGTTAATGTAATCGGGGTATTGAGGGTATTATTCGCACCAATGATTAGGGTGCCAACTGATAAAGAAGACGCAGTAGTATAAAAGGCAACAGTTGAACCTGACGATATGGTTGTACTTAAAGTAGCAGTAACAGTAGAACTAGAAATACTTGTTACAGTACCCACAACTAACCCATTACAAACAATGTATTGCCCTGCTGCAATACTTGTTGGAGAGGTAACTGTAAATGTTGTGCTTGAGCCCTGTGTATAAGTACTAGTTGTTGTAGTACTAACAACAAAATTAGCCCCCAATGGATGACGGAAATTAAAATAAGTATTATTGGGAATGACCACTGCCAATGCAGCTTTAATAGTATTAGAAGAAATGGATGTGACTGTGCCATAAAAAATACCCGCATTGTCATAAATACATTGCCCTGCAACAATACCGGTTGCAGAAGCTACGTTAAATGTTTGTGCACCCGTGCTAGCTTGTGCAGAAGTTGAAGTGGTACCAACAGCAGGCGGGTTACGCAAATTGATATTTTTACCTGTAGCGATTGATGCAAGACTTGCCGATGATGTGAGTATATTAGTTCCTGATGTTACTGCTGTTATTGAACCGACAAGAGTATTAGCATTATAAATGGATTGACCTATAAATGCGTTGTTAATTGAACTCACTTGGATAGTAGTACCACTACCAGCAGCTGCAGAACTAGTATTAGCAACTATTGTACAGAATAATTTACTATTGCTGTTTGCAGCCGTGAATTGGTAATTGATACCTGAAGCCGCAAACCAGCCGATAGTGCTTACATTAGAGGCTGGTAAATTTATATTTCCATCAATACCAGTTGTATTGCTTGAAATAACAGTAGAGCCAGTCGAAAAAGATGGATTATAACCAGTGTACGGGCTAAAAGTATAAGTATTACCCAAATCTATCGTTCCACCATTACTAACAACGGAAACACTTCTTTTAACTGTGAGATTATAGTTATTTGTAATTAGTTTAGCTCCAGATGCAACGTTTATACCAGCAGTACTGGGCGAACTAGAACCATTACCTGCAGTTACAGCACCAAGCATAGTTACAACAGTGTTAGCACCTGTAATAGAAACAAAACCATTATATGTACCTGCGGGTAAATATTATTGTGTACCGCCATCAAAGGTAAGTGTACTCATAGAGGTTGTACCGTTATCCGAAAACGTACCAACTACAAAGGGCTGATTAACTCCACTCTCCACTTTCAATGTTGATAGTGTGGCTACACTTACTGTACCAACTGTTATTGAGCTTCCTGTTGGTATATCAAGAGAGGCAGCATTTGTACCATCACCCACTACAATTGAGGAACCTGTACCAAGTGCCAATGTAGTACTTGCAGTCATTGTTGCGTTTTTAGTGCCTTGTATGTTAAATGTCTGACTTGCGGTGGCAAAACTTGTGGGTGCAGACCCAGAATTATTTGCCGCACTGTTCCAACTACCTAGGATATCAATATTTCCAGATTGATAATAAAAAGTCGTCTGTGCATTGACAGTAAAGGTAGAAAGAAGCACAAACAAACTAGAGAGGATGTATTTTTTCATAATTCAAGTGTTTAACAATCGTTTTAATAAAGATTCCGTTGTGTTTATTGTATATTAAAAATATATTTTGAAGTTATTAAAAACAAAGGCAGCTTGCTTTTTCCTATTTTCAATAAGCTCATCCATGCTGCAACAATCGTTAGTGTACCCATCATTACATGGGTATCCGTTAGTATAACGACTGCATTAAGCACAAGGAGTACATTGAGTAAAAATATTTCTTATTATATTTTACTGAGCAAGGGTTCAATCAAAGCGAAGCGTTCCTTATGTATGCTGTCTGAACCAAGATTTATGGGATTTTAGGGATTAAAAAGGATTGTTGTTTGGCAGATATACTCTAAATATTAAGGTTTGCAACAATCACTACCTTGTTTTCAACGTAAAATTTGATATATGAATGTTGCAAACCTGAATGTAGTTAGTATATAAAAGCCAACATTACAGTAAATAGTGAATGACTATCCGCTATTCGGCAATCGCTTTACTATCCAACATTATCTCGCCGTCATTGCGAATAGTCGTTAAAGAAACAATATACCGGAAACCTTACGGCAGCCCTAAAATAACTAGTAGTTTCTGTAACCAGACCAGTAGTTTATGGGTAAAATTAACCCTAAATAGCAGTACCCAATAGCCATCAACTTTGTCCATAATTTGAAAATAATTCCCTGTTGATACCTTAATAACTGTTACACATTTAATCAATATAAGCCTTAAATAATTCTACATTTAAGAAAAAAAGTCTAAAATAGCTGCCTTATTGACAAAAAAGGCTATTTTATGTAATCATATTGTCGCTTTATGATTAGGTAAACTTGTATTTCA
>JANYEX010000132.1 GCA_025359725.1 Chitinophagaceae bacterium
GTTACTAAATCGAACAATACAGCGCACATCGTTTCCTTGGTATCATAAAAGTTTTCTAGTACAAACCCCACGTTGCGGTGCTGCATGTTCATAGCAGCAAGGCGCAGGTTTTCCAATGTGCCACTGCTGGTGGTGTTGGTCGATTTTGCACCTGTTTGTGTGCCGCGTGCCGCTACTAAGTTGGCGTAGGCAGTGTCAACATCGGCTTTAATGGTTGCCAATGCCGCATCGGTACCAATGTTTTTAGAGAGCGTGTTGTAAGCCTCAATGCGTAAATCCACTTTTCCGGTGGTAAGTGGTGTTAGTCCTTTGGGGAAAATGGCGGTATAGCGCGACGTTTTTTTGGCATAAAGTACCAGAATGGCGGGTAGCCAGATGTTCGATAATTGCAGGTGAACGGTAACAAATAAATCGGTAACAGAAATTCTATCGCCCTTTTTTGCGCCCCCAACACTGTCCAGCGTAGTAAACCCATCCATCAGTGCCAGGTGTAAGGGGTGATACCTAGTGTATGCCGGCAGCAGTGCGGGTATGGTTAGCGAAAGATTATGCAGTGCGGTATCATGAAACTTGCTGAGGATAATGGCAACTAACACACTAAACTCGCTTTTTATTTCCATTTGATTCTCGATGTACTTCCAAATCCTTTCCATTGTTGTTATTTTTAAGATGAATGAATATTTTATTTGAACGAAAAAACCTATTTGCTATGGTTAAGAAATCTTAATTGGGTTAAATTATCCTGTTTGCTATAGTTAAGATTCTTTAACCCTTATAAATAGGACTGTTTGCTACGGTTAAGAAATCTTAACCCTTATAAACAAGACCGTTTGCTTCGGTTAAGATTTCTTAACCCCTATAAACAAGACCGTTTGCTACAGTTAAGATTTCTTAACCCTTATAAACAGGACTGTTTGCTGTAGTTAAGATTTCTTAACCCCTATAAACAGGATAATTTAACCCAATTAAGATTTCTTAACCCCTATAAATAGTCTTGTTTATACCAACCACCAAAGCAGCACAACAGCAAACACCTCCGATGCCCACAACCCACAAAACAAACCCCAATACTTTACTAAAACTGAATAAGCTGCCATCTGTTTCTATACTTTAATAGGATAGAAGTTGTAAGGAAATTAATTCAAATAGCCAAGTGCGTTTTCTCCACTTCCACTCCGTACCACGATACTACAACCTTAATGTAATAGCCACCCCATTTATTTTACCGAAAAACCAAAAACAACCCAATTTCATCCAAACTACTATACACTTTATAACTGTACATAATGGGGGAGGGGGGATTTTATTGAAAATAACCAGCCCAATGGATGGTTTGAATTGGGAACTATAAAAAGATGTATTATTGCATTTGCGTCACAGAAAATAGGGGCGTATATTTTTGTAACGGATTGATTTCCTTTATATAAAAAAAATAGTTACCAATCTGTAGTGCGCTCTATTTAAGAGTTATGTAACCCTATCGGACACACCCTGGCAATTCAAGGGTAAAAAGCAAGGCACTTCATAACAACGACCACAACAACAATTGACCCCTTATTTTTTGGCTATATTTGCCAAAACTTTAGCAGCGAAATGAATATTACATTTTTAGGACAAGGATACGAACCCATATCAAATAATTCAGTTGGCAAATACCTAATCAAATTTTTGGCAGACACAGACTTTCATTCTTTTGTAGGCATATCTGCATTTGCAAGTCAGGCAGGCGTAAACGGTCTTTCGAAACATATTGCGGCAGCTAAAAAGCACCTGAATATAATTACAATCGTTACGGGAGTTGACCAAAAAGGAACATCACAAGAAGCATTGGAAGCACTTCTAAATTTGAAAATAGATGCTTTTGTTTTTTATCAACCTTCGTACACAATTTTTCACCCGAAAATATATTTGTTTGAAGGTGCCGACAAATCAGAACTTATTATTGGTTCTTCAAACTTAACATCACAAGGACTGTTTACAAATGTTGAAGCATCATTGCTTATTAGCATTGACAATTCAGTTGAAGCGGACAGAAAAGTAGTTGAACAACTGAAAGATTATTTTAAAGGAATTTTTGATTTTACCGATCCTAATCTCAAAAAACTTTCTAAGAAAATTATTGCCGACTTAGTAAAGGCTAAAGTTGTTCCAACAGAAGCAGAACGAAAAGCAGCACAAGACAAAGCTGAAAAAGCAGAGAGAACAGAAACAGAAAATATTATCTCAAAAATATTTCCTAAAAGAGCACTTGCAAAAATTCCAACGGAATTTAGGGGTATCCCTAAACCAAAAGCAACAGACGAAAGCGAAACAGTAGAACCTATTGTTGTAAAAAGTAAGCCTTCAAAATTACTATGGACAAGTGGACCTTTATCACAAAGAGATTTAAATATTCCCAAAGGTTCAAATACAAATCCAACGGGTTCAATGCTATTCAAAAAGGGCAAGACAGAAGGAATTGACCAGAGACATTACTTTAGAGATGAAGTATTTTCAGCACTAACTTGGACAAAAGATATAAATGAAGACACAGCACATCTTGAAAGAGCAACGGCTCTATTCAAAATAATCATAGATGGAAAAGACTATGGCGGATTTGACTTAATAATTACTCACAACCCACTTACAGACACCCGTTCCTACGAACAGAAAAACTCAATGACTTCAATAAGTTGGGGTGCAGCTAAAAAGATTATTGCCAAAGAAGAATTAATTGGCAAAAGTGCTAATCTCTATAAGAACAATAAGAAGGGAGAATTTACTTTGGAGATTAAATAAACCAGTTGCCAAAAAAAGTCTTTTGCTGAAATATTTGGTTGTTCGATTTACATTCCTATCTTTGGACTAAAATAGTCCAAAATGAAATTAGAAAAAACATTCGGCGATACCGTAAAGAAACTTCGGGAAGATAGAAATCTTCCTTTGCGTGAAGTTGCAGAAGCATTGAACATTGACACTTCAATGTTAGGTAAAATTGAAAAAAATAGTCGTAAACCGACAAAACAAATAATTGAAAAATTTGCGGCGTTCTTCAAGGTTAGCGGCAAAGATTTAACTATTGCATTTCTTAGTGATGCTGTTGCTTATCAAGTAATGGAGGAAGAAGATTTTTCCAGCGAAGTGTTCAAAGTTGCAGAGGAAAAAGTAGAGTATTTGAAAACTAAAAAACCTCTTGACAAATGAAACTAATTACAGAAGCATCAGCCGAAAAACTAAGAGGTGGCTTTTACACACCCGAACCAATTGCAGAATTTGTTTTGCGTTGGGGAATTAATGGCAGTAAAGACTTTGATATTCTTGAACCAAGTTGTGGAGACGGGGTTTTTTTAGAGCAACTTGAAAAACAAAAGCTGAAATACAAATCAATTACAGCAGTTGAACTTGACGAAGAAGAAGCAGCGAAAGCAGAGAGAATAAATTTAAAGAACAAGCAAATTATCAATGCTGATTTTCACACCTATTGCAATAACACTTTACAACGCTTTGACTTAATTGTAGGCAATCCACCTTACATACGTTACCAATTTTTTGACAGGCAACAACAAGCAGAAGCAGGCGATATTTTTATAAAAGCAGGTCTAACTTATTCAAAACTTACAAATGCTTGGGTTTCGTTTGTTGTTGGTTCATCATTGTTATTAAAAGACAAAGGTGGCAGAATTGGTTTTGTATTACCAGCAGAGGTTTTACAAGTTTCGTATGCGTTGCAATTACGAAAATTCCTTGCACATTTCTATAATAAAATCAATATTATCTCATTTGAGAAATTAGTGTTTCCTGACATTCAGCAAGAAGTCGTTTTACTACTTTGCGAAAAAAACGAAACTAAAAATCACAATATTGAACACATCGAATTAAGAGATGCAAGCGACTTGCAGAAATTGGATGTTGCCATATTAAAAAGCCCAAAAAAGAAAATCGATTTTAAATCTAACAAATGGACTTTCTATTTTTTAGAGCAAGAAGAAATTGATTTTTTAGAAAACATTGCTAAGAAGCGTAACATACCAACACTTGGAAAATTCGCAAATGTTGAAGTAGGAATAACAACAGGCTCAAATGATTTTTTCACAGTTCCATTGACAACAATTGAAGAGTACGATTTACAGGATTATGCAAGACCAATGGTTGGTAGAAGCGTTCAAGTAAACAGCGTAATTTTCACAGATAAAGATTGGCAGAATAATAAATTTTCAAAAGCAAAAGCACATCTTTTAGTTTTTCCTGAAAGTAAAAACTTGAACAAAAAAAACGGTGCAGTAAAATACATTGCACACGGAGAAAGTTTAGGAATTCATAAAGGTTACAAGACAGGAATTCGCAATGATTGGTTTGTAGTTCCTTCACTTAAAATTTCTGATGCCTTATTTATTAGACGAAACAATCTTTATCCAAGACTAATAATTAATGAAGCAGAGGCATATACGACAGACACAATGCACCGTGTTTTTGTAAAGCCCGACACTGACATCAAAGCCCTGACAGCAAGCTATTACAACTCACTTTCACTCGCATTTACAGAAGTTTCAGGACGAAGCCACGGAGGCGGTGTTTTAGAATTAATGCCAAACGAAGCCGAAAGGGTTTTACTACCTTATCACAAGGACAACGCTTCACTTCTTCCTGAAATTGACAAACTAATTCGAGACAAAACAAACATTGAAGAAGTTTTAAAAATCACTAACCAAATAATCTTAAAAGAGCATTTCGGTTTGACACAGAAAGAAATTAAGTTAGCCCATAGCATTTGGAAAAAATTATCTTCCAGACGACTAAACAGAGGCAAGTAGTTTCACAAATGGACTCCCCGCTGGCGCAAGTCTGTGACTTGTGCCTTTCCCAGCTAGTCCACGTCACTCGCTACAAACTACAAGGGCTAGTGCACGCCTGTGGCGTGTTGAGTTGCAAAATGTGAGATGAGTATAGTAAGCAAGCTTTTTATTGAAGCGAAACACACGCGAAACGCGTGCGGCAGCCATCGTAGATTGTAGCGCGTTTGGCGCGGACTAGCGGAGATACATAGCCTTAGGCACAGTTTTGCCACACACTTATTGGATAAAGGCACAGACATAAGATATATAAAAGACCTTCTTGGGCATTTTGACATTAAAACCACCGAACGCTATCTGCATGTAAGTAAAAGACAATTGGTAAACATAATAAGCCCTTTGGATGATTTGGTGAAGAAAGGGAATATTGACTGGTAGGTAGCTTTTAATAGCAAACAATGCAAAATGTATAACGCAACCAGATATATGGATTGTACTAACAACAATACAAAATGTATAGTACTAAACACTTGATTACTAGACTATTTATTTTTTTACAGTAGCGTATAATAACATCTATATTTGCGTTGTGTGCCATACGCGGGCGACCGTGCAAACTTGAAACTGATTGTGAAAAATGAACATTATATTTGTAGATTAAAAATTAAATTAAAATATCGTGAATAAGAACGGACCAATTATTATAGTCGAAGATGACATGGATGACCAAGAAATGTTCAGTGCTGTCTTTAAGGAACTCAATTATACAAATGAAATTGTTTTTTTGAATGATGGACATGAAGCACTTTCTTACTTAACCTCAAATAAAGTAGAGCCTTTTATTGTTTTTTCTGACATTAATATGCCAAAGTTAAATGGCATAGAGCTGAGAAGGCAAATTCATGAAAACGAAGACATACGGTTAAAAACTATACCCTACTTATTCTTTACGACTAGTGCCGCACAAGAAGCTGTTGTAGACGCTTATTCAAAATCAATTCAAGGATTTTTTATTAAGCCTTTAAGTTTTCAGGAATTAAAAAATATGCTGAAAATAATAGTCGAGTATTGGCAACAATGTGTTTCACCAAATTATGTAAAGTAATTTGAATATTGAACAATATTATCTTTTCCCCGCTAGTGCACGTTAATCGCTAATATCTAATAGGGCTAGCGCATGCGTTTCGCGTGTGCATTTGCCATCAAAGGCAAGTCCCAGCTAGTGCGCGTTAATCCCACTCGCGCCAGTCTTCCGTAGGATGACTGGTGTGTAACAGTTAAACCAGTTTATAACTGGAATTTTAACTCTATAAGGGGCTTAAAGCCCTTATAGAGTTAGGCACAACATTCGTTCTTTATTTCTGCCCTTGTTGGTGTTCCCCACTCGCCGATGTTGGTGTTCTCCCTCTAGCGCAAGTGTTCAGCGAAGCTGGTCACTCGTGTTTACTAGTCAAACCATCTAGTGCAGGCATGTATCTACTGGCGCGTGGTCTCCTGATTTGTGCCCCAGCCGTTACTACTATATTCCAATTTTATTTTCTCAGTATTAAGTAACAGCTACAAGGAACTAAGGCACATCTTGATATTCTACTTATAATCAGCTAATCAAGATGTTCGAATGCTGTTCGACGATGTTACCGAAGCGCACCTCTAACTGGTAGGTAAACTGGATATTTATCCCGCTAG
>JANYEX010000135.1 GCA_025359725.1 Chitinophagaceae bacterium
CAGTAAGGCACTGACAGCAAATAGACGTGTTTGCTGCAAGTGCAGTAAGGCACTGACAGCAAATAGACGTGTTTGCTTCAAGTGCAGTAAGGCATTGGCAGCAAATAGACGTGTTTGCTTCAAGTGCAGTAAAGCACTGACAGTAAATAACAGTTTTTGTCTCAAAAGAGATACTGCACTTGAAGCAAACACGTCTATTTGCTGCCAATGCCTTACTGCACTTGAAGCAAACACGTCTATTTGCTGTCAGTGCCTTACTGCACTTGCAGCAAACACGTCTATTTGCTGTCAGTGCCTTACTGCACTTGCAGCAAACACGTCTATTTGCTGCCAATGCCTTACTGCACTTGCAGCAAACACGTGTTTTGGGGTAAAAAGCTTTACTGCACTTGCAGTAAGCAAAACTATTTGCCCTAAAACGAAACCTAAACCCAAGGCAAATAAGCCTAGTGAACCAGTAACGCAAAATAAACTGAGAAGAAAAAAAGATGATGCTTAATAAAGCTTTGTTGGCTAAGCGGTGTTTGTTACCTTAATATGAAAGAAACTAAAAGGAAATGTATCGAAAAATAGTTTTTAAAACCCATTGCGTTAGTCTTTACTTTACCATCGCTGTGTAGCGGTGATAGTTCTTTTACTTTACAAAGAGAAAGTTATTTTTTTAGTGATGAATTATGAGCTATGGACTACAAGGTTTGTGCGGACTCTTAACTATCAACTCTACATTGGTTAGTGTTTCAAAAAACAATAAAAAGAAGTTAGTGAGACTTTAGCCGATGTCTTTATTTTCTCACATAGAAAGTTACGTTTGTGGCTGTGAAGAAAGGGCGTGTTTCGGGTTAGAGATTCTATATTGACAGAAAGCTACTTTAATTGTTTGAAAGACTATATGAACGATAAGCCATTGGTCTCTACCTTTTCGCTTTAGTACTGTTTATTGCTAAACACTTAAAATGTGATAATACGAAGTATGTAAGCCCCCTTTTTGGCAAAGTTTATTTGAATGCACTGAGTGCATAGCTTGGATGGCTATTGCTTTCCCAACAGCTCAATGCGTAATTACTCCAGCTTCTTGCGCCCTCTGGTTCCCAGTACATTACCCCCAATCCTTTGCCATTTGGTACTGACCTAACCTTCGATTGTACGGCAAGTAGCATGTTATAAGTGTTTTGTTCCTGCGTATCAACACCGCCTGTTTCAACAACAAATACCTCTTTGCCATAACGGGAAGCCATATCTGTTAAGTTGTTGCCCAAATCATCAATTGATAAAGTATAGTCGGGACTTCCATTTAACCAATAAGGATAATACGACATCCCTATTACATCATACTTTGCACCATATATTTGTGCGCTATCAAACCACCACCTAAACCTTGCATTGTTATTACCTTGGTCTATATGTAATATTACTTTGGTGGTAGGACTCACCGCTTTTATGGCATCATAACCCTTGTTAATTAGTTGTACAAGACCAGGCCAGTTATTGGTACTTCCTTCGGGATAAATCATGCCAGTGGCAGTTTCGTTACCTACCTGTACCCAATTGGGTGTAACGCCACTCGTTTTAAGTGCCGTCATTACGTCGTAGGTATAATTGTATAAATCGTTCAAAAGCATTGGAAAAGAATGCCCAACCCAAGCCTGTGGTTTTACTTGTTTGCTAGGGTCGGCCCAGCTATCACTGTAATGAAAATCGATGAGCACTTTCATGCCCCAACTCTTTGCCCTTACTGCCATTGCTACTGTTTCGGCTTTACTGCAATGCCCGCTAAAGGGGTCATTGGAAGGGTTAACCCATGTTCTTAATCGTATTGCATTGATACCATGATTCTTTAATATCTGAAAGCAATCTTGCACCACACCACTATCATTGTAGAAGGTATAACCTGAAGCTTCCATTTGTGGTAACCAACTAATGTCGGCACCTTTTACAAAACTATCGGTAACAACAGGCGGCACAACTATACTGTTAGCATTTGTAGCCTTACTACAGGCAGTACAACACAATAGTATAAACAAAAGTGGGATAGCAAGTTTCATGATGGGGCAAGATTAACAATGAATTGATAATGCGAAGATAGCAAGGTTGTGTTATGTTGCATTATATTCATTCTTCTGGTAGTAAAAACTACTAAACATAATAAAACAGGCTGTCTCATGCAAATTGAGACAGCCTATTATATTTATAGCCAATACGGGTGACTATTTAAGCTGACACTAGCCGATGCAAAACTCATTTCCGAAGTAGGGGTTATTATGTATTAGCGAGATAAATATCCCGTTTATCTGCCAGTTCGAGATGCGCTTCGCTA
>JANYEX010000173.1 GCA_025359725.1 Chitinophagaceae bacterium
TTAATGAGTTATTTACACAGAATTTACTTCCTAGAATTGGCATATTAGTTAACGATGTAAAAATTGGCGGTATCAATTCCTACTATGGTTATGGCTATGGTTATGGCTATGGCTATAGTTATAATTACAGTTACAATTATCGATACGGAAGTGATAGAATAACTATTTGGACAAAAGTTAAATCTTTATTTAAGATTTAAAAAACTAACAGGAATAAGTTTTAATGGTTTGACACCACAAAACCATTCTTACAACAATATATGTGCAGAATTGCTGGCATTTTTAACCCATCTTTAATAAGTTTAAAGGATGATATCCTGAGGATGAGGGATTCTATGCGTAGAGGTGGACCAGATGATGCAGGGCTTTATATAAACGAAGCGGTTGGGTTCGCATTGGGACACAGAAGGCTAGCATTGCTTGATTTGTCTATAGCTGGGCATCAACCAATGAAATCTTCAAATGGCAATATTCAGATAGTATTTAACGGGGAAATTTATAATTTCATCCAGCTGCGTAATGAGCTTGAGGGTATTGGGTTTCATTTTTATACCCAAACAGATACTGAAGTTATCATCAATTCATATTTGCATTGGGGTACAAAATGTTTTGAAAAGTTCAATGGCATGTTTGCTATTGCCCTTTGGGATGAAAGGTGCAAAGAGATAATTTTGGCAAGAGACCATGCTGGTATTAAGCCATTATACTATCATTTATCAGATTCGCAATTCATTTTTGCATCTGAGGTTCGAGCCTTCAAGGCATTTAATTCTAAGTGGGATGAAAACAAAGATTGGAAAATTCCTTTTTTAGCCTACGGACACTTACCCGAACCATTTACCACTCTCAAAAATGTACAGCAATTACCTAAGGGAACATTTGCTGTTATCCAACTACCTGAGCTTAGGATAAGAATAGAAAAGTTTTACACCTCTTCCTATACCCATACGATAACTGATAAGAAAGAAGCAAGAGAACTACTTAAAGAAAAAATTGAACAAGCAGTAGAAAGGCATCTTATTTCTGATGCACCTATCGGGGTCTTTTTAAGTGGGGGTATAGATTCTAGTATCATTACTATTCTTGCAGCAAAAATTGCTACTAAGCGAATTAAAACACTTTCTATCGTTTTTGAAGAACAGGATTTTTCTGAAGAAATCTTTCAGAAAATGGTAGTTGAGCAAACGAATGTTGAACACCACTCTTTTGTGGTAACCAACCAAATGTTTAGAGATGAGTTTGGTGAGATAATGGAAGCAATGGATCAGCCTTCAATAGACGGTATCAATTCTTACTTTATCTGCAAATTTGCAAAAGCTTATGGGTTAACAGCAGTACTAAGTGGTTTGGGGGCTGATGAGTTGTTAGGTGGTTATGACTCCACTAGAAGAAGTCAGTTACTTAAACGGCTATCATTTTTGCCATCATTTATTTTAGCCGCAACCAATTACTCGCCAAACGACAGAATAAAAAGAATTGCCTATCTCAAAGAAAATACTTTGCAAAACAAATATCTCTTCTACAGAGGTATATATAATCCCATACAGATTGCAAGTTTATTAGATACATCACAAAAAAGAGTTATTGCAATTCTAAAAAAAGTAGAGATATTGCCTTGTAATAGCAAATCTGAAATTCAGGAAGCTGCGCATCTTGAGCAGAACCTATACATGCAAAATCAGTTATTAAAGGATACCGACTACATGAGTATGTGGCACGGGCTTGAGGTACGTGTTCCTTTTTTGGATAAAGAAGTGATAACACTTTGTAATAGCATAGCAACATCCATAAAATTCGATCTTAAGAAAAGACCGAAGAATTTATTGATAGAAGCTTTTGAAGATATTTTGCCGGTTGCTATATGGAACAGAAAAAAACAAGGGTTTACCTTTCCGCTTACTAGGTGGATTAATCATATTGTACCCACAGTTAGAGGTGAAAACTTTGAGAAAAAATATAAACAACTCAATCATTCTTTTATCCATTGGAGCAAATACTGGACTTTTATACTTGGTACTACACCAATCAGCGGTCTAATATTTCTTAGAAAGGGATTTGAGAGAGTCTGTTTTTATAATCTTGATGCCTTTGCAACAATGGGAGGCATTGAAAAATTTAACAGGGCATTTCTTTTTGCTTTGTCCCAATTGGAAAAGCAATCCTTATTGATTGCCAATTCCGCATCTATGTATGATAAACAAGCAGAAACTGCTTATTTCGAGAATAATAACTATACTGTTTATAGTAAAAACAAAGCGAGGTTTGTATGGAAGGAACTGACAGAAATATACAAATATCAACAAGTAGTTTTAGGACATGTAAATCTTGCGCTGTTCGGTTTATTAATTAAGCTATTTAAGCCTAGTACTAAAGTAATCCTAGTAACACATGGAATAGAAGTATGGGACAGGCTATCTGGATTAAAAAAGCTACTCCTGCAAAATTGTGATAGTATTCTTGCAGTAAGTAGCTTTACCAAAAGCAAATTGATAGAAATAAATAAAGTAAAAGAAGATAAAATTCATATTTTTCACAATACCATAGATCCTTTCTTTAATTATCCAAAGCAGTTTGCAAAACCAGAATATTTAATAAACAGGTATAATATAAAAAAAGAAGATAAAATAATTTTAACACTTACAAGGCTTGCCTACACTGAAAAGTATAAGGGCTATGATAAGGTAATTACTGTTTTGTCGGACGTGATAAGTAAATATCCAACTGTAAAATATTTGATAGCAGGTAAACCTGATGCCTTAGAAAATGAAAGATTAACTGCACTCATCCATTTACATAAACTAGAAAACCATGTTTTGTTGGTTGGGTTTATTGCAGAAGAAGAAATTACCGATCATTATAAGCTAGCTGACGTGTTTATTATGCCTAGCAAAAAAGAGGGTTTTGGCATTGTGTTTATAGAAGCAATGGCTTGTGGATTACCTGTAATAGCAGGCAACCAAGATGGTAGTGTTGATGCTTTGAAAAATGGGGAATTGGGAATGCTAGTAAATCCCGAAGATAGAATAGAAATGGTGGATACTCTATGTAAGGTACTAGGTAGTGATAGTTATACATCAGTCCAAAAAGCGCAATTGCAGCAAAAAATGGATTCTTATTTTGGGTTTCCTGTCTTCTGTAATAATTTAAAAAAGGAATTAGTACACTAATATGAACAATACAGCTACAGTGCAGGAGTGGGACATGGAAATAAAACCCCATGACAATCTTTTCAATCTTCACCTTAAAGACGTTTGGAACTACCGCGATTTATTGTGGTTGTTAGTTCGCCGAGACTTTGTCTCTTTTTACAAGCAGACTATTTTTGGTCCATTGTGGTTGTTTATTCAGCCTATTTTTACTACTATCACCTTTACCATTGTTTTTAGTAAACTAGCAAAAATTTCTACAGACGAAATTCCAGCACCACTTTTCTATATGACAGGCAATTTAGCTTGGAACTACTTTTCCGATTGTTTAAACAAGACATCCACTGTGTTTACTGCTAATGCAGGCATTTTTGGAAAGGTATATTTCCCTAGGTTGATTATGCCATTGAGCATTATTTTTTCCAATCTGGTTAGGTTTGCCATCCAGTTTCTACTTTTTCTTTTAATGATGGTCTATTTTGCGTTTAAAGGTCATCCTGTGCATCCAAATATCTATGTGCTTTTGTTTCCAGTAATCATTGTTTTAATGGCTATCTTAGGATTAGGATTAGGAATGATTATATCTGCCATGACCACTAAATATCGAGATTTAACTTTCTTGGTTGGTTTTGGTGTACAGTTATTAATGTATGCAACCCCTATTATTTATCCTCTTTCTGCCGCACCAGCCAAATACCGCACCTACATAAGTTTGAATCCATTGAGTGGACTGATTGAAACGTTTAGGTATGGATTTACAGGAAAAGGGGTCTTTTTTCTAGATGCTTTTATCTATAGTGTTGTAGCTAGTTTGGTTATTTTCTTTGTAGGATTATTAGTATTTAATAGGGTAGAAAAAACCTTTATAGATACAGTATAAAGCAAATTTTTGCTTTTAAATTATTTTTTTAGATTCTTTCAATAGTTTCTTCTTTTTTAGTAATACATTACATCCATAATTTAATAAATAAGGTGATCGCTCAGCCTTTTCTATCAATGATTGAATAACTTGTATGAGAAAAAACATCGTCACCAGCTGCCATCATAAATACCTTTTAGACACGCTTTTACTGGCTTCCTCTATCCATCAACCACCATGATTTTGTAAGAAAATAAGGCAGACATATTTCCTTTTACAGGGATTCTGCCAAAAAACATGTCTCTCTAGCTAAAGAATATATCACTCTAGGCTAAGAACATGCTTC
>JANYEX010000212.1 GCA_025359725.1 Chitinophagaceae bacterium
CAACACAGGCGGTAGCAATGACACAACATATTTTATTGTCCGTGATAATAAAGAAAATCGTACAAAAAGCATTGAATCCATCTGACTTGATAGTAACAAAGACAAGAGAAATAATAAGACCCAAAAGGACAGAAAAAAAAAGTAACAGGCAAAAAAAGCCTTTTCATATGAACTACAAACCGAGATGACTAAATGCTTAACTAAACGACATTGGGTGGAAATGGGTTAAAGTAGGGGCACAAGAGGTCACCGTTTTATTCTTAAAAAGATGGCCTCTGCTTTTTTTATTAAGAAGGAACTTTTTTTTGATCGGGGATTGAAGATAGTTTACTAAAATAAACTTTTTATCTACATAAAACTAAAGCTAACTATATCCTCTTTCCTTTTTTATATCGGGCGATTATATCCACCACATGATAATTCTGCAAGATAGAAGGTATAATCTCCATAAACTTCTTCAACAATTTAGGTGACTTTTCCATACCCTTTTCTAGCTGAAGCAAAGCTTCTTTTTGTTGCCCCAGAAGAAATAGGGTTGCACTATAGTAAAAGATAAATATGGGTTTATTGATGGTTCTTTCCATCGCTACCAAACATTGCTCTGCGGCATTATCCCACATTTTTGCCTCAATTAAACAACGTATCAGCGCTTGCCAACAAGCAGCATTCTTAGGTTTATTGCGTACTGCATTTCCAAAATATTGAATGGCATCTTTCGTTTTCTTAAGCATTATCATACACTCACCCATCGCAAGATTAAAGTCTGCCACATTCCTATTTATTCTCATGGCATTTTCTAGATGTCTAACAGCAGGCTGCCATTGCTTTTCAAACATATAAGTAACCGCAACCTTATAGTGAAGTTTGGCATCATCAGGATTAAGGTGGGTAGCCTTTTTGTAATTCTGTCTTGCCTGTGCATAATTGCCCATGCGGTGGTAACAATGCCCAATTGCTTCGTAGATAACATCCTCTGGTCGCGCAAGTTCCAATACTTTTTCTAGTGCTTCAATCGCTTCCTTATACTTACGCAAGCGCAAAAAAGCATCACCCATGTTTCGATAGGCATAATCAAACTTTTCTTCAATAGCGATTGCATATTGATAGGCATCAATAGCTTTTTCGTACAATTTAAGTCCTTGATAAGCCGCTGCGAGATTAAACCATGCTATTTCATTATAGGGGTACTCATCGATAATTGACTGGTGTAAGCGAATACTTTCCTCATTACGCCCAGTGAAGTCAGTCCAAAAGCATATTTTATAGAGTGCTTCTTCATTATTTGGTTCTAGTTCCAGAATTAGTTTTAGACAATCAAATACCTTTTCAAATTCTTCGTAATCATCATAAACATCAGTCAACTGAAAAAGAAGTTCAAGTCTGTCTTCTCCTTCAAATTTGCTTATGGCAGATTCCAAAAGGTCAACAGCTTTTTGTTGTTGATCTAAAGCAAGATAAGCATCTGTTTTTAAAATGTATAAATCAATGTTGGAATTGTCGTAGAGTTCAGCAACTTCCAAAAGTGAAAGGGCATCTTCGTAGTTACGTGTGGCAAGTAATATGTCTGCCTTTCTTATCATTAGTTGACTAGAATAAGGAAACTGTTCCAGACCAACTTCAGCGGCATTGAGTGCTTCGATTAAATCGTCCTTATCATCGTAGTAATCTATAATGCGGTCAAAATCATCTTCTTCAATAAAAGAATGACTTCTACCACCTTTAAGATTTTGGTATTGCCTTAATAATTCTTTTATTTCTTCCCTGTCCTCATGATAAGATTGTTCCCTCATAATAAATGGTTTATTAAATGTATGAGTAAAAGTTGATACTGAAACAAAAACCGACTCACACTTTTATCAACGGTTGTTAATAAACGTGAATTTATCAGAATTGACCCTTAATTAATCAGTGAATATTACTTTTTTGTCGAATTACCTCATATTTATGGTGCTTTACCGATAAACTTTGGCATATATTTAAGAAAACTGTCTAAATTTGCTGATATGAAAAATCTTAGGTACATAAGAAAGTTTATGATTGCGCTTTCTCTTGTCATGCTTGTTAAAATCGCGATGGCATCAATAAGCTTCACAGGCATAAGCGATGAGAAATTTAAGGGAAGCAAATATTCACTGAAGAACTTTAGTATGTTAAGGCATACTTTCTCCTTAAATTCTTTAAAGTATAATTTACACTATATTAGTTCAGACATTTTATCTCAGTCAACACTACCAAATAGTACTCAGGTAAATTCCATGATGAGATATGACAGGGGTAATACTACTTATATAATGCCTTTTAATTACAAGGTGAAAGTTCCAAAGTTTAAAATACCTTCTCCTACAAATTAATTTTTAGCTTAGTTTTAGATAACATTAAAAGAAACGGGGTCGAGTAATTAATTACCCGACCCCGTTTCTTTTATAATAACCTTTGTTTTAGAATGTCTTAAAATTCCAACTTCTTGTAAACGAACCAAGACTTTCAAGTTTATTTATTCCTTCTTTTTCTGTTAGGATACTGTTTGTTGTTTCTACATCTCCCAAACCACACCAAGGTTCTATACATACAAAGTCCGCATCTTTTGCGCTCCATATACCCATATAAGGAAATCCCTCGTAGCTAACTGTTAATCCGTTTGAACTTTTATTACTTAAAATAGAAATAGAAGTAGATTTGAATTCTTTAAATATCAATGCATCCTTATAAAAAAGTTTTTTTGTTAGGGGCAAAGCTTTTGTATTAATAAAAAAGGGTTGTTCAGTATTTGAGATTAATCCATTTTCAAGAATTGGGTATATACCAGCACTCTCAGATTGATTGAAAGCAAGATAGCAATCAGTAAAATCTTCACTTTCTAATAATGGAACTTTAAAAGCAGGATGGGCACCTACAGAAAATGGTAAAGTTTCCGTTCCTTTATTTTCTATTAGATAAGTAACTTTTAATTCATTGTTGTTTAAGGAATAGGTAACTGAGAATTTAAATTGGAATGGGTATTGTTTTAAAGTTGCTTCAGTGGTTTGCAGAATAAAAGTTGCACTAGTTTCTGAGTGATGTTCTACTTGAAACTCTAATTCTCTAGCAAAACCATGACGATTAAAGTGATATGTATTTCCTTTGTGGCTATAACTTCCTTCTTTTAACCCACCAACTATTGGAAATAGCACAGGGCTTTTCTTTGGCCAGAATTTAGGGTTAGCGTCCCACATATACTCTAACCCTGTTTGCTTGTTATAAATACTCTGTAACTCTGCACCCATTGTGGCTATCGAAACATTCAGTATTTCGTTGCTGATCGTTATCATGTCTTATTCTTAATTTACTAAGCCTCCTCTAATTTCTCATCAACACTGTTTGCCAAAAATCTTGCACTCATTTTTCTCATTGGGTTGGCTCTTGCATCTTTGTAACCTTGCCTAGTTCTGTAAATGTCTATCGCTGCAAAAGTTGCTGCTAAAAAAGAACTAGCATCAGCTCTATCCTTTCCTGCAATATCGAAAGCAGTGCCGTGGTCAGGACTTGTTCTGACAACTGGAAGACCCGCGGTATAGTTTACACCTTCTTCAAAAGCTAAAGACTTAAAGGGAATCAATCCTTGGTCGTGATACATAGCCAATACCCCATCAAATTTTTCATACGAAGCTCTTGCAAAGAAGGCATCTGCACTAAAAGGTCCCCAAACAAGCATGTTATGTTTGGCATCTTTTATGGCAAATTTCATAACTGTTTCTTCTTCATTTCCAATAAGCCCCTCATCGCCAGCATGTGGATTTAAACCTAATACAGCAATCTTTGGTTTATCGATACCAAAGTCTTTCTGTAAACTCTGGTGCATTATTTTTATCTTATTAAGAATTTTTTCTTTACTGATATTCTTTGAAATTTCTGCTACTGGTATGTGCTCGGTAACCAACCCAACTCGCATATTTGCTGCTACCATAAACATCAAAACATCATTCACCCCAAAAAATTCTTTAAAATAAGGTGTATGACCACTATGCTTAAACTCTTCAGACTGAATATTTTTCTTATGGATAGGTGCAGTTACTAATCCGTGTATATGACCATCCTTTAAGGCTGCAGTTGCTTGTTGAAGAGAGATTAAAGCATACTTGCCACCAATATCATTCAATTCGCCAGGAGTAATTGGCACATCCTCTTCCCAACAGTTTACAACATTTACTTGTTTGTTATTTAAACGATGCAATTCTTTTGTGGTGTGAAAATTAAAGTTGATATTGGGTAATCCTTTCTTATAGAAATTTATACATTTATTACTACCAAATACTACGGGAATACACAAATCGAGGATACGATTATCGCTTAGAGTCTTAATAATTAACTCTATCCCTATCCCATTCAAATCGCCACAGGTAAAGCCTATTATGGGCTTGCTATTATCATTATTCATATTCAAAAAAAAGTTTGTCGGTAAATGTAGCAAGAAAGAATGATTGCTGTTATTCTTAACTTAATTCAATTGAATGATTAGAGTAAGTATAGCAGCACCCTTTTTATTCTTCAAGAAAAATACAGTCAGAAATAAGCTTCTAGTAATTAATCATAAAAGAAATAGAAGGGTTGTTTAAATTTAATTGCTACCACTAGAAATCTGAAAAACAATCAAGAGAATGATGATGAATTAACATTGATGGTTGAAAGTGTAAAACAATATAGCCACCACCATCAAATTGTTCAAGTTTAGTTTTTTGCAACCAATTTATATTATGAATTCCGAATAACAATGGCCCTAGTTTAGCAGCAAAACCCAACATAAGCCTATCCTTTACAGTATATTGAATAGGTGCATAAACACCCCAAACTGCAGTCTCCCAACGCGGAGTAATTATCAATTGATTCAGCTCGGTAGTCTTAATATTATAATAGTCAGCAACATCTCTTGAGTAGAAATTAATACTCGCTAAAACATTTACATAGAAATTATCACCTAAACTTCTATCAACGCTTAAAACAAGTCTAGTAGGCAGAGTCATTTTAAAAGATGGTCGAAAAGAGGCTGATACAGTAAAATTCTTGAGTAGTACATCCTTTATGTTATTTTGTTTATCAAGAGAAGTAGATTGGAATTGCCTTGTTAGTGACGTGTCTGTAGTGTTAGCCATTGCACTATCAATAATGAAAGAGCTTTTACTTGTAGCAAAACTATTACTACCAATATCCATAATACTTACTCCAAATTTCCAAGAGTAATGCTCTGGACTATACTTCTCATCAAATACTTGTTCCTTAACTATATATTCCAACCCAATACTTGCGCCTAAGGACAACTTGCCAGCACTCTTTAATCTACTCAGGTTTTTATAGAGTGTATATTTAGAATCCATAGCAGAGTATGTATTTGAGTATAAAAGTGTAGCATCACTTCCGCTACCGATAGTATTTACATGATTAGATTCTGTGTAGCTAATGTTGTTAAGCCCCAAATAAACGCCAGATATACCTCTTAATAACTGGAGGGTTATGCCACCCGACAACCTTTTTTCTACATCATCTTGCAAAACTCTTGCATAGGTAAAATCATTCTCTACCCATGCCTCGTTATATGCGGCTAGGTTAAAAGGAAGATCTCTATTTTTTATTGTATTGTAATGTAAAAAAGAGGTAAACCCACTGATTGTATCTACGTAATCGAAAGAGCTTGTCTTTAAACTACTACACGTTCTTACTCTAATACCGAAACTTACACTTTGGTTCTGATCTATTGCATATCTCACATTCAGAAAATGTAAATCTGAGTTATTAAAAAACTTTCTAGTACCATAACCACTTGTAGGCTGGAATTTAATATTATTAATGTTTTTTGGAGTAAGGTTTTTAACGGATAGATTAGTTATACTAACTGCATCATTAGAAGTAGTTGACTGTCCGCCTATAACTGAAAAATCCCATTTAAAGGGTGAGTTAACACCACTTGCAGGGTTATTAAAGTTGCCCAATACACCCGCATAAGATGAGCCATTGGTGGCATGATAACTCTGAGCCTCTAAACAAACAAATGTAAAGGTGGTCAGAAATAGTATTATATATTTTCTTGCTATCGCCATTTGGGTGTTGTGTTGTTCTTAAAAAGAAAAAAAGCAGTAACTGAAACAACAGTTACTGCGCAGCAAGATAATGAGAAAGTAATTACAATTCTTTACTTCTCGGCGGAATATATTTTTAATGCTTCTTGTAAACAATCCATTGCAGCATTAATATCATTTTTGTTCAACACATACGCTAGCCTGACTTGGTTTAACCCCAAACCTGGTGTTGCATAAAACCCTGAACCTGGTGCTAACATCACCGTTGCTCCTTTATAACTGAATGATTCCAATAGCCATTGGCAAAACTTGTTAGCATCATCAATAGGCAGTTCTGCAATAGCATAGAATGCGCCGCTTGGCTTAGGACAGTAAACACCTTCCATTGCATTCAAACGTTCTACTATCAAATCTCTTCTGCTCTTGTATTCTGCTTTTGTTTTATCGAAGTAATCTACAGGTAAATCCAACGCTGCCTCTCCTGCCATCTGTGCAAAGCTTGGTGGACACAACCTTGCTTGCGCAAACTTCATTACCGTATCTACCAAAGTTTTATTCCTCGTTACTAATGCACCTATTCTTCCACCGCAAGCACTATATCTTTTACTGATAGTATCTACCATTACTACATTGTCATCTACCCCTTTTAGGTTTAAGGACGACATGGGCATTGCTCCTTCATAATTAAACTCACGGTATGCCTCATCACAAAAGAAATAAAGGTTATGCTCGGCAACCATTGTTCCCAACTGTTCCATTTCTTCTTTGCTATAAACATAGCCCGTAGGATTATTAGGATTACAAATAACAATCCCTTTAGTACGAGCTGTTATTTTCTTTTCTATCTCCTCTACGGGTGGCAAGGCAAACCCAGTGGATATATCTGAGGTAATAGTTACCACTTCTACACCTGCTTCTGCTGCAAAGCCATGATAGTTGGCATAGAAGGGTTCTGGAATAATGATTTCATCACCAGGATCGAAGCATGCCATGAAGGCAAATAACAATGCTTCGCTACCGCCTGTGGTAATGAGAATTTGCTTGTAATCAACCTCTACACCAACGCTTTTATAATACTTTACTAGCTTTCTGCGATAGCTTTCGTTACCCGCACTATGCCCGTAATCCAATATTTTAAAATCGCTATTACGCACAGCATCAAGCATTAACTGTGGCGTTTCTATATCTGGCTGACCTATATTTAAATGATATACTTTAATTCCTTTTTCTACAGCAGCTTCTGCATAAGGAACAAGCTTTCTAATGGGGGATGGGGGCATTTCCTGCCCACGTTTACTTATTTGTAACATAATCTTCTTTTAAGGAATAAGGTGTAAGTAATAAGGCATAAGTTCTAAGTAAAATTCATGCTTACTTACGACTTATCCCTCATTCCTCATGCCTTCAATGCCTATCTTAGTCTATCTGCGCTTTTTACTAATTGTTGGTCTTTCCAGATGCCCCTTGCGGCTAGCAACAAAAACAAGGGAATAAGGAAAGTGATGCTAGATGTTATTGAGTATTGTCCTTCTACAAAAGACTTCGTCTCGGAAATGTAGATGATGATATTTATAATAGCCACAAGGGCGGTAATTCCGGCTACAAGAAATTGTCTCTTTCTGTCTTTATATAAAAAAATGCCTATCAAACATGCTGCTACAATAAACCCTACAAGTACGGTTAATAACATATCGCTTTGCGCATTCAACTGCACAAAAACCTTAGCTTTAGTTATAGCATCCAACTTATTACCTGTGTAAAAAGAAAACTTCACAGTTAAAACTGTACAGATGGAAGCTAATAAAAACCATATTGATTGGATACGCTGAATCATAATTGATAATTGATAATTGATAACTGATAATTAAGAATAGAAGGTAAATTATCAATTCTTAATTATCAATTATCAATTGATTTAAAGTTCTGGGTACAATTTAAACTGCGTCATGAAGTCATTAACTTGTTTCTTCACGGCAGCTATCTCTGCTTCGTTGTCAGTATTCATCAATACCCTGTCTATAGCATCAACTACAAATTGCATATCACTTTCTACCAAACCTCTTGTAGTGATGGCTGGTACACCAAAGCGAATACCACTGGTAATGAATGCACTTTTATCATCAAAAGGAACCATGTTCTTATTCGCAGTAATGTCTGCTTTTACCAATGCTTGTTCTGCTTTTTTACCACTAATATTTTTGTTTCTTAGGTCAATCAACATCAGGTGATTATCCGTACCACCACTGATAAGGTGATATTCTTTATCCATAAATGCCTTAGCCATTGCTTGTGCATTCTTTTGTACTTGTTGTTGGTAAACCAAGAACTCATCAGTCAATATTTCTCCAAAGGCAACCGCCTTAGCAGCTATGACGTGCTCCAACGGACCACCTTGAATACCCGGGAACACAGCCAAATCTAACAAGCTACTCATCATGCGGATGTTGCCTTTGTTATCTTTCATTCCAAAAGGATTTTCGAAGTCTTTACCCAACATAATCACACCACCACGGGGGCCACGCAATGTTTTGTGGGTTGTAGAACTTACAAAATGACAATGTTCAAACGGACTATTCAACAATCCTTTAGCAATCAACCCCGCTGGATGTGCGATGTCTGCCCAAACTAATGCACCCACCTCATCGGCTATTGCACGTATTCTTTTATAATCCCAATCGCGGCTATAAGCACTTGCACCGCAGATAATCAATTTCGGTTTAAGGGTACGTGCTTGGCTTTCTAGCATCTCATAATCCACCAAACCAGTCTCTTTTACCACACCATAAAAGTGTGCGTTGTATAGTTTACCGCTATAGTTTACAGGACTGCCGTGCGTAAGGTGACCACCCATGCTCAAATCCAAACCTAAAGTAACATCTCCTGGTTGCAACACTGCCAATGCGATAGCTGCATTTGCTTGTGCACCACTGTGCGGTTGCACGTTAGCATATTCTACATTAAATATCTGTTTCAAACGGTCTATTGCCAATTGTTCTGTCTGATCTACTATTTCGCAGCCAGCATAATAACGACGTCCAGGATACCCTTCGGCATATTTATTCGTCATCACGCTACCCATCGCCTGAATTACTTGTAGCGAAGTAAAGTTCTCACTCGCTATCAACTCTATTCCGTGACGCTGACGCTCCAATTCCTGATTTATCAGGTCGAAAACCAATGTATCTCTCTGCATGTGTATTGTTTTTACGAGGCAAAAGAAACCTCTATTAAAAATCGAGGCGCAAATGTAATAGTTATTGGTGATTAGTGGGTAGTTGTTAGATTTTAGATGTGAGACATGTCAAAACACACAACTTATAACTCATAACTTCTCTTAGAGTGCTAAAAACGCTAAAATCTTCTCCAAGTATTGTTGATCGATAATATCAAAAGTGTCTAGTTGTTCACTATCAACATCTAGTACCCCAACCACTTCTTTATCCTTTAGCAGTGGCAAAACAATCTCGCTTTTAGAAAGATTACTGCACGCAATATGCCCAGGAAACTTCTCTACATCGGGTACGATTAGGGTAGAAGCAAGTTCCCAGCTTTTACCACATACTCCCCTACCCTTCTTAATTCGTGTACAAGCAACTGGCCCTTGAAAAGGTGCTAACACTAGCTCGTCTTTCTTCACCAAATAAAACCCTACCCATAACCAACCAAACTGTTGTTTTAATGCTGCGGCTACATTGGCGAGGTTGGCAATAAGATCTTCTTCGCCAGTAAGTAAGGCTTCTATCTGTGGCAATAATGCTTGGTATTGTTCTTCTTTTGTTCCCTCAATCAGTAATAAATCTTCTGCCATTCAATGTCTTTTTTTGCAAAAGTAATGGCATTATCAATGAGAAGAAATATCTATTAACAAGGCTAATTTTCCATTCCCCATACTTTTGTTTGAAAAGATGTAATTGTAGGCTGTATTCACGAAATGAAACTTTATAATCCAAAAGAAATAAGATTGAAAAACACAGGGCATTTAACGGTGTTGTGTGATACCTGTCACTTTTTGCAATGACTTTCATCATTAACCACTTATTTTGCAATGATGTACTAATGCAAACAATTATCTTTATTTTAATTGTTCACTATGCGTACCATTTTAATTACAGACGACCAGAAGGATATTAGGGAAAATATAGCAGAAATACTATCCTTGGATGGGTATAAAACCCTACAGGCAGAGGATGGCAGAAAAGGTATTGAACTGGCTATAGCGACTAAGCCAAATTTGATTGTTTGTGACATAATAATGCCCAAACTAGATGGCTATGGTGTGCTACACCTACTTAAAAAGAATGTCGATACACAGGATATTCCTTTTGTTTCCCTTACTGCGAAAGCTGATAGAAGCGATTTTAGAAAAGGAAACCAGATTGCTTAACCTGGCTTATGATTCACTTCGTAAAAGAATTGCGAAAGTACTAATAGATATACATAGTAAGTTTAATAAAACAATGTAGGGCAAACGATCGATATTTCTAGGGATTATTGCCCACTATGTAGAAACTGTTACTGAATCGTTAATAAGCACACTTAGCGACTTTAAATCGGAGGGTTTAATTGAGATCAAAGGCGGGAAGATTTAGTATTGTTAATACAGCCAAGTTGGATGATTTATTCTACTAAATCTACAAGGCTAATTCTTGGCATAGTAAGGCAGTTTTAAACAAGAAAGGAAATTTCTCAATGAATACATACTCAAGGTACAATACCGTTATTGATACAGTTTTCTTTTCTACTTCCTTGTTTTCTAATGTCTTTAAAGCACGATTCTACCTTTTAATCATTCTATTTACTTTCCTAACTTCCAATCTTTATTCCCAAAAGGTAACTGCCACTATCAATAGAAATACTATCCGCCTTGGTGAACATTTTGATTTGACACTGAGGCTAGAACCCACCAGCAATTCGCCATTATTAATTGATACTTGGTTTGATGCTCCAGATAGTTTTACCAACTTTCAAGTGGCTAGTCGTGGGGCAATAGATACCCAAACCATCGCCGCCACTAATAGTTATAGTCAGGTTATTACCCTTACTTCTTTCGATTCGGGCACGCATTATTTACCTACTTTTACGGTAGTTGTTGGCGGTAAACAACTTAAAACCCAGTCGTGTCCCGTGACAGTTTTACCAATTGATGTTTCGGGCAAAACAGATTACAATGAGATTAAGGATATACTAGAACCAGAACCTGACATGGGAAATATGTTATGGATGGTAGTAGTAATTTCAATCATTGCAGGAGTGTCAGTCCTTGGTGTTCTATGTTATAAGCAGAATAAAAAGAAAGTAACTATTCCTATTACAAAAAATTATTCAATAGAACCTGTATTGAAGCAGCTCGATGCCCTTCAATCTGCTTATAAATTGAACAACTACCAACAGTTTTACACAGACCTGATTGCCTTGTGCAAGGGCTTTGCAGATAACTGTTTAGAAATAAAAACTGTAAGCAAAACCACATCGGAGTATATTTTTATCATGAAAGAAAAAATAAAAGACAAACAATTGCTTGCACAATACATACACCTTCTTCATTTGGCAGAGAAGGTTAAGTTTGCTAAAGCTACCCCCACTGATTCAGAATGCAAACAAAGCATTGCTGATGCTAAAGCATTTATCACACAGCTTCATTCATTACACAATAAACCGGCCACCAATGCTGTATAATTGGTGGCAACATATCGAATTCTCCTACCCATGGCTACTGCCAATCGAGTTGACAATCCCATACCTAATCTATCTGAAAATTAGTAGAAAAGGAAGTGATACCGCCTCATTAAAAGTAGGAACGCTACAATATTTCCGCATTTTTAGAAGCTGGCGAATGCAACTTTTGCCCATTCCTTTTATACTTAGGTGCATTGCTTTGGCTAGTTTAATTATCGCATTGGCAAGGCCTCAAGAAAAGTTTAGTGAGGAACAAACTACTGGTGAGGGCATCGATATGGTACTTTGTTTTGACATTAGCGGTAGCATGACTAGTCCCGACTTTAAACCAGACCGACTAGAAGCTGCTAAGGAAATAGCCCGAAACTTTGTAGAACAGCGTGAGGGGGATAGGATTGGTGTGGTTATTTTTAGTAGCCAAAGCTTTACTTTATGCCCCGTAACTACCGATCATAACACAGTTCTATCGCAGATAAACGTTATCCAGAATGGCTATTTGATGGAGGATGGAACGGCGATAGGTTCGGGACTAGCCACTAGCATCGACAGGCTAAAGGATAGTAAGGCGAAGACTAAGATTATTATATTGATGACGGATGGAGTTGATTTTGGCAGTGCCATCTCTCCCGAAATGGCGGAAGAACTTGCCAGATTGTATGGTGTAAAGATTTATTGCATCGGTATTGGCACCAATCAGGTGTTGGATTCCGACCCTAGCGGTGTAAAGAGTACTTCATCTAAGGTTAAATTAAGTTTTAATGATAATCTCTTAAAGCAGATAAGCCTCACGACTAGCGGACAATACTTCTCGGCAGCCAGCAAGGAAGACCTAGGTAAAAGTTATGACACCATAAACGAACTAGAGAAAAGCAAAATAAAAACCACCACCTACCATCATTACACCGAAGCTTTTTTACCCTTTGTGTTATTCGGATTAGCCCTTATTTTATTAGAATTATTACTAAACCTTACTGTTTTAAGGAAGTTTCCGTGAGCAAGAATCGTTAATCTTTAAGAACGGTAGTCGCAAATAAGAATCCAATCTTGCAACTTCCGATTCACTTTTCTTGCGAAAACAAGCACTATCAGTAAAAACGAAAGGCGTGAGGCTAAGCTTGCTATCATAATCAAGATGCCCAATCTTTGTTTTGCCTATTAATACAATGCTAGTTTTCTTCTTTTTCTTTTCAATAGTATCATCTCAACGGTAAATAATCAATGTATTTTTCATTTTAGGAGATAACCTATTTTTATTCTTTATCGTTTTTCTCTTTAGGTGCCAAATTCAGGGAATACTTCAAAAACAAAAGAACCTTTATGGCATCTGTTGCAAAGATTGCTTCTATCTAATATACCTTTAGTGATATTTATAGGCAATAAAAAAGGCACAAACAGCTTCAACACCATCTATGCCTCTCTATAACTTACGACTTATTATTTACGACTTACAACTCGCTTTTTACGCCGCAATATCCATCAACAACTTCTGCGCCGTAGCCAACACAAAAGTACCCGCTTTCAACACCACCCCAGCCTGATAAACAGTTTAACTACACGTTCCGCCAGCAAGGCTAGCAATTTGAGCAGCATTATCGGTACTATAGTCTGCCCTCAGCGTCACAATTCCCCACTTCGAGGGGTGGCCGCAGGCCGGGGTGGTTTTTCATTCGCTCCAAGCGAAGCCTTTCATTATAAATTTACATTCCAATACCCCTTCCATATTTTTTCAAAGGATGCTTCTTGGCGTGGTGGATGGTGATTATTTCTATGGTGTCATTCTTAATACGATAGACTATTAAAAATGGAAAGCGGGGAAGCAAGTAGTCTCTAATTTCTTTGTTGGAATCTATAAAGCCGAAATAGTCTGGGTTTTGAGCAATCTTTGTATAAGCAGCTTCAAGAGCAGTAAGAAAATCATCCCCAAGTCCTTTTAGTTTTTCTTCATACCAAACTTAGGCACTTTCTTCATCAACATGTGCTAAAGGTGTAATGATTACCCTATACATTCCCCTGTTTGTACTTGTTACGAATCATCGAATGAGATTCGTCAACCGAATAACCAGTACTGCCACTTTCTTCAAACAGATTAATACGTTGATAAAAAGAAGCTATTTCTTGGTT
>JANYEX010000219.1 GCA_025359725.1 Chitinophagaceae bacterium
TAATATTATGCGCAGCCGCAGTTGCGCCATCGGCAACATCCATTGCAAAGTCTATTTTAGCAGTATCTAGATAACTTATCAGAACACTTTCCTGACCATCATCAAAATGTTTCTTATAGCAGGCAGTTTGCAATTGTAGCAGATCATCAAAAGGCAGTTTTAAATTGATTCTAGACATTTATACGTTTCTTCTGTGTTTGAAAAGATTAAAGGGTGTAAGTTAGCTTTGTTAATCTATCTGAAATTTATATTAGCTTCAGCTAGTTGGGGTGTTACTGTTTGAAATATTAGGGAAGTATCGCAAAGTGGTAAATAAAAAGGATTTCAATCCTAGCTAGTCTTATGGGGAATCAAGCAATATTTACAGGTCAACCAAAATGTTTTCTTTGGCACTATAAAAACCTTACGAACTAAGCATCAATATATTTATAACAACCTAAGCTAGTTCCTCGCCATTAGAAGCTAGGTATAAACTATACCAATCTTCTCGGGAAAGATGGATACCCGCAGCATCTTTTGCTTGAATGAGCCTGTCTATTTTGGTAGTACCCATCACCGGAATAATGCCTGCCGGATGGGCCAGCAAGAAGGCAATTAATATTTGATTTACGCCTGTATTGTGCTTCTTGGCAAGTACAGTAGAGGTAGCGAGGATACTTCTAAAGCTCGGATGCCCCTCGTCATTTAGTTTTCCGCCACCTAAGGATGCCCATGCCATTGGGGTAATCTGATGTTTGATACAATTATCAAGACACCCATTTACAAAAGGCAGCAGGTGGATAATAGATATTTCGAGCTGATTATATTCTATGGTCGTATATTTCTTTAGGGCATTAGTTTGTTGAGGCATAAAATTAGAAACCCCAAACTGCAATATTTTGCCAGCCTGTTTCAATGTAGCTATAGCTTCTGCCACTTCGTGGGGATTCAATAATGGATCGGGACGATGGATTAACAATACATCAATATAATCTGTACCAAAGTTTTCAAGAGATTTATTGACTGATTCTATGATGTGTTTATAAGAGGTATTGTAAGATTTTATTCTAAACTCAGGACGATTCTCGCACGGCAGTTGAACGCCACACTTTGTAATAATCTGTATTTCCTGACGTAAGGAAGGAGCTTCTTTTAGGGCAGCTCCAAACTCGACCTCAGTAGTATAATTACCATAAATATCTGCATGGTCAAAACTAGATATGCCACTTTCAAGGCATAGTTCAATCATGGCTCTGTAGTCATTTGTGTCGAAACCCGCACCCCAAATGCCCCAGCGCATACAACCCGCAATGGGCGAACTAAGCTTGTTTGATGGTAACATAATAGCGATTTAATCGTGTTAAACTGCTGGCTCTTGCTGGCTTAAACAGTGCCAGCTACCCAGTCCCCAAATAATATCTGTACTATCTATTCCAACAACTTTTCTATCCGGAAAACAAGACGACAATATTGACAAAGCCTTATCATCATTTTTATCCCTGTAAGTAGGAACAGCAACCACATTGTTAGCAATATAAAAATTTGCGTAGGAAGCAGGCAAACGTTGTCCTTCATACTCAACAGCCGCAGGCATAGGAAGTTCAACGATGTTTAATTGCTTTCCACTTAATAACCTAAGTGTTTGCAAGGTATCCAAATTTTCTTTTAGTAAATGATAATTATCATCGTTGGCATCATCCTCAATCACGGTAACAACTGTATCCTCATTTACAAAACGAGTAATATCATCAATGTGCCCGTCGGTATCATCGCCAACAATACCATCTCCCAACCAAAGAATTTGTTCGGCTCCATAATAATTGTATAGATAGTTTTCTATTTCTTTTTGGGTAAGATGAGGATTCCTATTTTTGTTTAATAGACAGGCAGTGGTGGTAATAATTGTTCCCTTTCCATTAAAATCTACAGAGCCGCCTTCCATCACAATACCCGGATGATAAACTGGGATATTGTATGACTTTCCAATGAGTGAAGGAATTACATCGTCAAGGTCATAGGGAGGATATTTATTACCCCAAGCGTTATAGCCCCAATCAACAATTACTTTCTGTTGTTCGGCTTTAGGGTTAATCAAGAATGCAGGACCATGATCTCGACACCACGCATCATTTGTAGGATATAAAAAGAATTTTATTTTGGAAAGATTTACTCCTGCATTCTGCAAATGGCTTGTAGCTAATGTCCGCATCTTTTCGTCAACCACATTAATATAAACCATTTCGCCTTCACTAACTTCCTTTATAAAATGGCAGTAAGGTTTATATATAGTTTCTATTTTGCCTGGCCAGCTTTCTTCCTTATGAGGCCAGCTAAGCCATGTGGCAGTATGTGGATACCATTCGGCAGGGAAAAAGTAACCTAAGTCTTTTGGGGTAACAATACTCATCAAATAATTCTTTTAGAAATAAAGGGTTTAGTAGAAATCTAATTGAGAAGAAGTAAAACGTATTATTTAGTTTTCATTATCTATAAAACGTTTTGTAATAGGGGAGTAGCTATCAATCCTTCTATCCCGAAGAAACGGCCAGTGTGTTCTGTAGCGTTCCGATTTAGTCAAGTCAATTTCTGTAACTACTGTTTCTTCTTCGTCATGAGAGGCTTTGTATAACAACGTCCCAAATGGATTGGAAATAAAAGACCCGCCCCAGAATTTCATGTTGCCTTCATATCCCACACGATTTACCGACACCACAGGAACACCGTTTGCAACTGAATGAGAACGTTGGATTGTCTGCCATGCATTATATTGTTCAATGTTTGTTTCTTCATCCTGATGTGTAGCCCAGCCAATAGCAGTAGGATAAAATAATATTTCTGCACCCATTAAGGCAGTAATACGTGCTGCTTCTGGATACCATTGATCCCAACAGATTAATACCCCGATAGTAGCATATTTTGTTTTGAAAACTTTGTAGCCCAAATCGCCAGGTGTGAAATAGAATTTCTCATAATAACCAGGGTCATCTGGAATATGCATCTTGCGATACTTCCCCAAATAAGTTCCATCGGCATCTATTACTGCGGTTGTATTATGATAAAGACCACTTGCTCTCTTCTCAAATAGTGAGGCAATTATTACCACATTACATTCTGCTGCCACACTTGATAACGCATCTGTAGTAGGTCCAGGTATTGCCTCACCCAACAGAAAATTATCATGATCTTCTACATCACAGAAATAAAGAGAGGCAAATAATTCTTGCAAGCAAACTATCTGGGCACCTTTTGTCGCGGCTTCTTTTATTTTAAGAATAGTCTTATGGATATTATCTTTCTTTGCTGCACTACACCCCATTTGCACAGTGCCAATTTTTACAATAGACATTAGTTCTTTTAATTTATTAATTCCATTAATCAGACAAATAAAAAAGTTCCGCACAATATTACTATTGATACAGAACTTTTTTAATATACAGTATTAGAGAATATTATCAATATCTACTTCCACCGCCGCCGTAGCCACCGCCACCGCTGTTTCCACGATCGCGACCACCGCCACCACCGTATCCACCACCGCCGCCGCGATTTCCGCCACCGCTACCACCACTGTAGCCGCCGCCACCACCACCGCCATAACCTCCACCGCCACGATTTCCACCGCCGCCGTATCCGCCTGGTTTTTTGTATCCGCCTTCTCTTCTTTCACCTTCTGGTCTTGGAGTAGATTCGTTTACAACAATTTTACGACCTTCAAGATCTAAATCATTTAAACCAGCGATTGCAGCTTTAGCAGCTTCATCATCAGGCATTTCAATAAATCCAAAGCCTTTACTACGATTGTTTGTGAATTTGTCAGTAACAATCTTTGCGCTTGTAACTTCGCCATAAGGGGCGAAGAGTTCTTGCAAGCCTTCACTAGTCATTGACCAGCTTAAATTTCCAACGTAAATGTTCATGTTTTTTTTATTAAAAATAAATAATAAATGGTTTGAACAGTAACAAAAACCCTGAATCATTTACGTTAAAAACGTTCGAGAGGATAGAAACTGACCATTTTGAAAAACGAAAGTATATCTTTTAATTAGATAATGATAATTTTTTTAAAAAAAATGAGTAATTGTGTAAAATAAGTTCTTTTTTTTGTACTGTGGAATAGAAATTTGATTTATTTAGCTTATGACTAAGAGAAAAACTAATTAAACTTATAGAATTAATCATATTAATAATAGCATTAGTGTGCTTTTATATAAACAACTTTGTATCTTTTGTTTTCAGCTTTCTTCTCTAGTAATTCATTGCTAATGAGGCTTAGGTTCTGCCTGTTTTTTACTTTTATCTTCAATGTTTTTGAGGCTGCTAAAGCATTATCTGATGTATTCCAGTAACTCATTGTAATACAAACAATGTTTTTCTTATCGTTAATAGTAGATTCTAGTTCCCCATAATGAAAGCCTTTGGCTTTCTTGGTACTATCAAAGGCTTCTGTCAATCTTTCTACAAATAAATCTTTTAATTCTTCATTTGTTGTCCAATAGGTTAAAGATGCGTAGTCATTCAGCTTAAAGCTTTTTTCCTTAGCATTATTCGGTACATAAGTCCCAATAATCTTTGTGCCCATTCTTCTTTCTAATATCCCCGTTCCTTGTTGTACTTTAAACTTAGCCATTGATAACTTGGGCTGCTTTTTGAGTATTGCATCCGTCCAATGGGTGTAATTCTCTAAATTGTTCCATAACACTGACGCAACCATTTGATTTTTACCCGAAACAGATTGTAATAAACTTCCTGTTACAAAGCCAGGTTGCTTTGCTGCCACATCCAACAATTGCTTTAATTGTTTACTTAACCCTTGCTCTCTTTGTGAGGACGGGTTATAAAATATATAAGCTCTAACTTCGTTCTGACCATAAGCGAGAGAAGTAACCGATTGAATGACCAGAACTAAAAAGGCAGCAAATAAAATTTTAATGGGTAAATATTTCTTTAACATAAAGCAAATAGTGGGTTGTTAATCGTTGTTTAGATTGTAAATATATAGCAATACTTATCAATCTATCAACATTCTATTTACTTTATTTAAGATTTACTAAAATCAGTAAACAAGGCTTTCAGTACCCCATCTATTTGTTTAGTTTTACAGAGTAATAAATAAAACTATTTGATTAATTTTATTTGTTGCAAAAAGCTAAATACGTAACAACCAGCACAAAAGCCCAATAAAGATTCCAACGCAGCAAAAAAAGCAAGAACGCCACTTATAGTGATGGTGGGTACAGATAGTAATTGTAATGCTACTATTACTAAGCTAAATAATAATCCTATGCGGGCGGCAAAACGTTTTGGGGGTAGGTACACAGGCTTTATTGGAAGATATAGAGCTTTTACCAACGCTTCGCTTATTAATACTAAAGGACTAAACTTTGCCAAATCGAAGGCACGTAAGCTGAAATCAACCACAAGGAAAATTGGGATCAGCAATTGGTTAGTAACGATATAGGTACTTGTAAGCATTAACACAAACAAGGCAATTAGCCTTATTTTACTTTCGTTTGTTGTTGCTTGAACGGCTTTTGATGCTGTACTCATTGTATAAAATAGAGATTCGAATACAAATATAGTATCGGATAGTTTATTCTACTAGTTTAATAGGAAAGTATTGCCCTAAATAGTAACTTTCTCAATTTGTTGATGCTAACGAAGGTTGCATCTATATATTTTTATTAATGGCCTGATAACGATAGTTTTGCTCGGAGGTAATATTAAGCATTTGTTATAAAATTTAGATTAAGTATTAATGGCATTACTTATTAATTCTTTTCAAACGTTGGTAAAAGAAGCGGGGTGCGACGAAGCAGGAAGGGGATGCTATGCTGGGCCTGTTTTTGCCGCTGCAGTTATCCTTCCCCCCGATTTTTATCATCCATTATTGGATGACAGTAAGCAGGTTAAAGAAAAAGACAGGGATTTATTAAGGGGAATCATCGAAACTAATGCTATTAGTTATGGGGTGGCGATGGTTGATAATAATGAAATTGATAAAATAAACATACTCAAGGCATCTTTTAAGGCAATGCACCTTGCTATTGACCAGTTGACAACCAAGCCAAGGTTGTTATTGATTGATGGAAACAGGTTTACACCTTATTTAGGAATACTGCATAAGTGTATAATAAAAGGCGATGGAAAGTATGTCAACATTGCCGCAGCAAGTATATTGGCAAAGACGCATAGGGATGAATACATTAATAAACTACATTATGAATACCCCATGTATGGTTGGAATAAAAACAAAGGCTACGGAACATTAATTCACCGAAACGCAATTGAACAACACGGACTTACGCCCCACCACCGAAGAAGCTTTAATATATTGCCAAAATGAGTTGTTAGTTGTTAGTGTTTAAAATTTGTACTTATTCTTATTTATACATTAGAACTAATAACTAATCTGTACTGTCTTCTTCGACCCCCTCATCAGTAATAATAGGTGTCTTTTGGGGCTTAGGCTTCTTGCGATTCATCTGATTAATAAGATCTGCAACCACTGCTGTCCATCCTGTTTGATGACTTGCGCCCAATCCCTTACCACTATCTCCATGAAAGTACTCATAAAACAACACTAGGTCTTCATTACCTGGCTGTTGGTAAAAGGCATTGTATTCGGCATTGCTTCTCCGCTTACCGTTTTCATCTTTTTGAAATATACTTATTACCCTGTTGGTCAATTCATCTGCCACTTGTTCCAGGTTCATCATATTCCCTGAACCAGTGGGACATTCTACTAATAAAGTATCTTCGTAAAAGCTAGCATATTTGCGAATGGAACGAATAATTAAGTAGTTTATCGGTATCCAAACAGGACCACGCCAGTTAGAGTTTCCTCCAAATAGATTGGATGTCGAATCACCAGGATCATACGATATAGTGTACAACCTACCGTCTAGTGTGATGGAGTAGGGGTGTTTCTCGTGGTACTTTGATAGTGCCCTGATACCACCTTCTGACAAAAACTCTTCCTCATTCAACATTCGTTTAAGTAGGGCTATCAATCTATCCCTTGGTACCAGCGACAATAGAATCTTGTCACTATCACTCCGCTCTTCGTTAGGCCAGAAGCGGTTGTTTTTCTTACGATAGTTCTCAAACCAGCCTATCCTTCTTTTAAAGTCTGTTAGTTTATTTAGCGTACTCTTTTCTATTACCGATACAGCTAGCAAAGGCGTAAGTCCTACTATGGATTGTGTCTTTAAAGGTATCGTTTCGCCGCCCTTGATACTCAGGGTATCGTAAAAGAATTGATCTTCTTTGTTCCATAGGATGTGTTCGTTCATTGCTTCGGCAATGAGTACGAAGTGTTCAAAGAATTTAGTAGCAGTATCTTCAAAAGAGATGTCTTGTACGGCAATTTCCAATGCCATATCCATCATATTCAGGGAGTATTTACCCATCCAGCTAGTACCATCGGCTTGCTCCAAGTGCATGTTGGCTGCTATTCCATAACTTCTATCTAGTACTCCAATGTTGTCTAGCCCTAAGAATCCTCCTTGGAAGATATTATTGCCATGTTCGTCTTTTCTATTAATCCACCAAGTAAAATTGATGATTAGTTTTTGAAATATACGCTTTAAAAATACCAAATCGCCCTTACCTGTATTCTCTTTCTCTATCCTATATACTTGCAAAGCCGCCCAGGCGTGTACAGGTGGGTTAACGTCACCAAAATTCCATTCATACGCTGGCAGCTGACCATCGGGCTTCATGTACCATTCCCTCATAATCAAAATCAACTGATGCTTTGCAAAGGATACATCTATCATAGCCATAGGAATACAATGAAAAGCTAAGTCCCAGGCGGCATACCAAGGATATTCCCACTTATCCGGCATTAATATAATGTCGTGGTTTTTTAAATGCTTCCAATCGCTGTTTCTTCCATGCTTCTTTCCATTGTTTACGGGCGTAATCCCATCGCTTGTAGATAGCCACCGCTCAACATCGTACTGATAAAACTGCTTACTCCACAATAATCCTGAAAATGCCTGTCGCTGTATGTTTAGTAAGTCCTTGGGAGTATCAGGATGTAGGAATGAAGCATAGAAATCATCTGCCTGTTGCTTTCTCTCTATAAAAACAGACTCAATATTGCCTGAAAATGGATTATCATGTGGCTTACTACATAGCCTACAATAAATAGTTTTTGTTTTACCTCCATCAATGGTGTAGTTATATACAGGTGAAAACTTTGTACCTTTCTTCCTGTCTCGCAATGCCTGTACATCTTTCCCTTTTATGATAGCAGAATGAAACGCATCCTTTACAAATGGAGTTTCATTTGGGATGCCCATAATCTTTTGTTTGTTGGTTTCATTATCGGTAAACAGGGCATCGTCCGATTTCTGAAAGTAAAAGTAATAACTACCCATACGCTCTAGCTCGGCTCTTACGGCAGTCTTTCCAAGTGAGGTTATCAGTCCTTTCTTCTCGTCGCTTCCGTTTTTCCAACGGTTATAAAACCAAAGTGTGGGCAAAATGGTAATGGCGGCTGGCTTATCGTATTTATTGGTAATCTCTATTTTTATAAAAATATCTTGAGCACTCTGTTTTGCGTATGTAATTTTCACATCAAAGTATTCATTATTATCAAAAACACCTGTGTCTAGTATTTCATATTCAGTCTGTTGTTTGGTTCTGTGCCTATTTTCTTTAACTAGTTTCTCATACGGAAAAGCCTGCTGCGGATACTTGTATAAGTACTCCATATAATAGTGAGTAGGCACGTTATCCAAGTAATAATACAGCTCTTTTACGTCCTCGCCGTGATTGCCTTCGCTATTACCCAAGCCAAAAAGTCGTTCTTTTAATATAGGGTCTTTACCGTTCCATAAAGCAATGGCAAAACACAGGTTTTGAAAGTAATCAGTTATACCAGCCAGCCCGTCCTCACCCCAACGGTAAACCCTACTGGGCGCATGGTCGTGTGGAAAGTAATTCCAAGCATCGCCGTGAGGTCCGTAGTCTTCTCTTACCGTACCCCATTGGCGTTCGCTGAGGTAAGGTCCCCATTGTTCCAGTGGAATATTTTTATGCGAATTAACCGAAAGCCGTTGTTCTTCTGCAGTCATAGTAAGTATTTAGGGAGTCAGTACGTTTAATAATTCAATTAATAATAAATATTCCTATGCAACAAAAAAATCGTTGATAGGGTTGCAAAATATGTAATCAAGCCTAAATATAGGGATGTTTGAGCAAACTTAAAGGCAATTTTTACAGATGCCACTTACAATAACGTCTGCTTGCTTCTGAATAAAGCCCTCTGGGAGTTGAACAGTGGGGATAGTTACGTTGTCTAGGCAATAGGTAGTACTGCAATTATCGCAAATAAAGTGCACATGATTGTCGTGGTGATGCCCTTCTTTACAATCATCTTTGCACAGGGCATAGAGTACACTATTGTCGGTGGTAGGGATGGTATGAATAATGCCTTTTTCTACAAAGGTTTGCAGCGTGCGGTAGATGGTAACCCTATCAAACATCGCCGCCGACTTCTTCTCTATATCAGCATGAGCCATTGCCCCTTTACTAGCATAAAATAGTTCCAGAATCTGCTTTCTGCTCTCTGTAATGCTCAATTTATATGCTTTAAGTATGTCTGTAGTCTGGTTCATTTATCTTTTAATTGACGAGTAACAAGTGATAATTGATAGTTTATGTTACATATTTCATACCTCATATTTCTTTCTCACGGGTTATTATTAAACACCCCATTTACAAAGTTGCCCTGATTGCTTTTTTCCTTCAATAAGCTAGCGATATCTTCTTTAAGTCTATCTAGTTCATCCTTTTTTAGTCCATCGTAAATCTGCCCACGTACCTGCCCATTCTTATCTATCAATGCAAAGAATTGTGTATGAATAAATTGATCTTCAATCTTTTCTAAAGAGTTTTTCGGATCATCTAACAAATAACTAATCCGTGCCTGAAAGTAAAGGCTATCCTTTCTTCCCGTAAGGAAAACCCATTTCTTGGTATTCACTTTTAGGCTATCTGAGTAATGTTTCATCCTAGGCACACTATCAGTTTCGGGATCGCAGGTGTGTGATAGAATAATAAAATCTGGTTCATCCTTAAACTGGTTATAGATGTCGTGCATGTTTGTATTAAGCCGCGGACAAATGCCTTTGCAAGTAGTAAAAAAGTATTCAACCACCGCAACCTTGCCTACCATGTCTTTTTCTGTAAAGGTTTCATTGTCCTGATTCTTAAACGAGAAAGGTTTTACAAAACTAAGCACCGGAAGCTTTGCCTTCCAGTCATCGGTGCCATTAAAAAGGAAGAACCAAAAGCACAGCACCAGCGCAACAAAGAATCCAACAAAAACAAACACTTTCTTCGACATAACATCCAATTAATATCCACAAAGGTAACTTGTATGGCTTATCATAAGTTTATGGAAATACCCACCATAAAGTAACAACTCTCTATGCCTAACATAGTTTGTTTTTAAGAGTTTAAATGTTGGTGTTATTATTCGCATTCAACACATTGAGGTCTGCTACATATTCTTTTTTCTTTCAACATCTAGAATTATAGAGTCGTAGAAAACGACAAGCTGCTAATAACAAGTAGGTTAATTGTTTTAAAATCAATAGACATATTTTGAAGATGTTTGCCCTTCGACAGGCTCAGGGAGACAGTCTTGCTGATTATCGTAGTAAGCATCATGTGATTCCTATTTTACAATGACATCATCTTAAACTTGTCGATGTGTACGTCGAATATTAGCCTGTCAGACTGAGCCTGTCGAAGTCGGGATGATACGTTTAACCTCTTTGCGCTTCGGCAGGCTCAGTGTTACAGTCTTGTTTATTTACGTAGTGAACATCAAGTCATTCCCATTTTTTTCTGTTGCGCCAGATGAACATTTAGAAAGAAGTAGGCTAAGTTTTCAGGTAAAATTAACCCTAAATACCAGTACCCAATAGCCATAAACTTTGTCGATAACTTGAAAATATTGCCCTGTTGATAGCTTAATAATTGTTTCAAATTCAATCAGTATTTACTTAAAATACTTCTACATTTAAGAAAAATGACCTAAAACAGCTGCCTTATTGACAAAAAAGGCTATTTTATGTAATCATATTGTCGCTTTATGATTAGGTAAACTTGTTTTTCATATTCGTTTTACTTCCTCTCTATGCAAAAAAG
>JANYEX010000264.1 GCA_025359725.1 Chitinophagaceae bacterium
CTGATGTAAGACCAATTAGCACGGGGTTTATTAATTTATTGAGATTTGATGAGGGAATTGTATGAATATTTGTGGGGTACTCGCCGTTGTTGTGTCTTCTTGACCAACAACTATATGGGGGAGATATAATTAATTAAATAATCGTTCTATTGTTTGTTGTTGGTGAGGAACACACAACAACGGCGATGGAAGACCAACAAAGGCAAAAGAGTAGATATGTTTGTGAAGAAATTACTAGATAACTATTCACTCATTGATTTTATAAACGAACGTATTATTGAAAAACTACTATCAAATACTTAACCTCGAAAGTACAGCAAGTAAAGATGAAATAAAAAAGGCCTTTCGTCTATATGCTCAGCATTATCATCCTGATAAACAAAATGGAAATAAATTCTTTGAACAAAGATTTATAGAAATCAAAAATGCATATGATATTTTGGTTGATGATAATAAGCGAAGAGCCTATGATTTATCACAGAAAGAATTTTTTAATAACAACCCTATTAATGATGCATTCGTTAGTGAAAAAACTGCTGAATTAAGAAAAAAAGAAACTGAACTTAAACAGCGTGAAGCCAATCTCAAGAAAGATGAGCTCGCTCGAATAAAAAAAGAGTCAGAACTAAGAATAAAGGAAGCAGTAATAAAACAAAAAGAAAATCATATAAGATATGAACAAGAGATTGCAAATGAAAAAAAAGCAAGAGAAAAAGAACAAGAGGATTTATGGAAAATTATAAATACAAAAAAAAGCGAAGCCCCAGAAATAAATAATAATAATGACGAAAAAAAGAAAGAGAATAATTCCGCAGAAAACAATATTGGAGTATTTTCATATAAAATAGAAGGATTTTACTTCTCTAAAAAGTTAGGGGAGGGATTTGCCGAAAAAATTGCTAACGGAATATATTTAGTAATAAAAATATCTTTAACTAATGTTTCTAAAAAAACAGAATCAAGTAAAAGTCTAATTTTCAAATTGATTGATAATGAAAACTGCGAATTTAAAACTTCGAGCGAAGGGACATTCGGACTGTTCATGAGTGGTATAAATACATTTGAAGTTTTTTTCAAAGATTGTCATCCTAATATTCCTATAATCGGTTTTGTTGTTTTTGAAGTTCCAGAGATAGCTGAATATTCAATAATTCTTTCAAGTGCTTTTCAAATAAAAACAATTGCGCTTTTAAATATTAAGAAGTTAATCGAGATAAATAAAGAAAAAGAACGAGTAACAACAAATGAACCACCAGTGCAACATATAACTCCTAAGGAGACTAATTCCAAACTTGAAAAGGGAGCAACAAAGTTTTATTGTGGGGGATGTAAAGGTGAAATTTTTGCAACCTACAAAGATGGTAATAAAGTAACCTGCCCTCATTGTAAAATAGTAAATTCTCTTCCTAAACTACAAGAAGCTTCTAGTAAATATTATTTAGGTGCAGGTATCTTTAATTGTGGGATATGTAAAAAAGTATTTTATTGCAACAGAAAAAATAATGATAAAGTTCTTTGCCCTCATTGTAAATCAAAAAACACATTGCCCTCTGTAAAAGTAAAAATAAGCACGGTAATAATTTTATCAATACTAGTATTTTTATTAATAGTAGTATGTGCAATAATCAGCTAGCCCACTCGCGCAAGTCTTCCGAAGGATGACTTGTGTGTACCAGTCGAACCAGTTTGTAACTGGAATACCCCGCTAGTATTCACTACCAACTACTAAGGCAGTCACATCGCTTGTAACAATGGAAGGCTTCGCTTGGAGCGAAACCTTCCTTACAATCCCAGCTACGCACGTGCCCCACTGGCGCATGAATGTTGGGGTCTAATTCATCACTCCTGTCATGGACTGCACGTTACTATAATTTGAATAGTAACAAGTCATTTAATATTTGAGAATAAGTAACAGAAGGCATAAGAAAGGATTCATGCGTCATCGGTAACAAAGGAAGGCTTCGCTTGGAGCGAAACCTTCCTTACAATCCCCGCTAGTGCGCGCGTTTCGCCCAGCTAGTCCACGCTACTCGCTAAAATCTATAAGGGCTGGCGTATGCTTGTAGCGAGACCCCCGATTTTCAAATAGCACTTTACTGAATATATTCATGCG
>JANYEX010000278.1 GCA_025359725.1 Chitinophagaceae bacterium
TAATCATTTGCAAAAAAACTACCCACTATTTAAAATGGGTAGCTTCTTAAAACATAAGAACTTAGCGAATGCACACGCGAAACGCGTGCGCTAGCCCTAGTAGATATTTGCGATTGACGTGTACTAGCAGGGGAGTGACGTGGACTAGCTGGGAAGATTATAGCGAGTCACGAGGACTAGCTGGAAATATAAAGTTGAAGTTAAGAACTAAAGTTCAGTGATATACGTCCTGCCCGAACAAAAGCCAAAGCAGAATTACAAATGCTCATTGTTATTCCGTCTGCCCAACTTGCACAAAACCCAATGTTAGCGGCTGTTATGGTGTCATTAACGCTTTCAAGTCTCTACATTTTGAGTAGTTTCTAAAAATAAAACCAATCATTGCGTCTGGATAATGGGTTTCTATTAGATTTTCTAATTCAGTCAAACATTCATTTGTTTTTGTTTCCAATTCGTTATTGTAAAAATTCTCAAAGTCGGGACTACTGTCAGCTAAATATTGCTTTGGAAGTCGTTGGAATATGATGTGAGAAACAAAAGTGTTACCATACAAGTAAACACTTCTTTGTCTGCCCTCTGAATCATAAGATAAGGTTTTCATTTTGTTAGTAATGAAGCGATAAATTTTTACTGCTTTCATTATTTTCCGTGCAGAAATAGTGCTGTTAAATATGTCTATGTATGGTTTATTTTGTACGTCTTCCCATAATTTTCCTGAAGCCTTTTTAACTGTTGTAGTTAGAGTTACATCTTCCCAAAGTGCAGCAAGACTAAATGCAACTTCTTCAAGAATGTAGTTAGTGTCATCGGGTATTATTTTCTCATCAGAACGTTTGAAGTGATAATCTATATTTTCAAGTTTTAAATCAATTTTTATCCTTTCTTGCTCAGCATTTAAAGAAACGAAATCTTTTTTATCAACTTTATTTTGAGTGTTTGTTGCTACTGTAATTCGTTGTCCAAAACCCTCTGGACTTCCTTCGAGAGAAATAAACTTAACGAAGACTTTTATATTACTTAAATCAATCGTGGGAATATCAGTCAACGAGCCAATAGAACCAAGTGTTTGAGCCCCATTGACTACAGATAATCCTTCACACTCAAATGCACCAAGGTTTCTATCGCTACCACTAATAGGTTTCTTTTTGATGCTCTCACAAAGAATTGTAATTCCATTGTTAAAATAAATAAAATTGTTTGGTTCAGTTCTGATTGTTTTGACGATTTCGTCATTCACTTCTGATGTTCCAAGAAAACTTCTAATATTTTCAGTAAATAATCTGCGTCCATATTTTAACCAAAGTTCGCCCAATGCTGCTCCATTGATTTGACCATAATATGATTTATATGGTTCGTCAATGTAACCCCAATTTGAGATGATAATATCTTCATTAATAGGTTCAGAGTTTAATCCAACAACTAATCCTTTGTGGGCTTTATCTATATTGAAATCATTGAATTTTACTAAATCACTATTATCATTTAGTTCTTCAATTAAATCATTTATGCTGGCTTCATTGTGAGTTGAAAGTTTTTTTCCTGTGTAGCAAAAAAGAACTTGAATTTTAACTGTAGCATCTTGAAGTGCATCTAATATTTCTTGCTGTCTTTTTTGAACCTTTTTATTAAATCTGGAAAATTTTGAGTCAATTAAATTTTTTACACCTTTTGTATATTTTTCTACATCACCATTGTCAATTCCACTCGTTCCATTTTCAATATACTTAGATTGAACTAACCATAAATTCTTTGAAGATGTGTCAAAATAAATTGCATCAATGCCATTGTCATCAAAGCCATCAACAATTGATTTTGCTGCATCTTCAATAGTAGCAACTGCTACTATGGTCAAGGCATAAGCTGCTAATGCCCTTGATAGGAAGTTTTTATCAATGTCCGCTTGTGGTCTGTTTTGAATGTCAGTTAAGTCAATTTTACCTCTGAAATTTTTTTCTAAATGTGCCTTAATGTGTGAAACTTTGAGAATGCTCATATATTTTTTTACTTTGAATTCTAAGGATGTTTGGTCTAATAGCCGCTAACTCTCTAATAGCCGCATGTTTGATGATGAAGCCTAATTCCCTATTAAAGCCCAATCCATATCCTAGCATCAGTTCCAATTACAAATATAGGAGATTCTTCTTTTATTCAAAATAAAATATTTATAAATAGATACGTAAGTACATATTCAATAGACAAACTACGTACTCTATTTAAGCCTAAGCTTTTTTTATTCCTCTTTACCTTCCTCGTTTTCACGCAATATTTTATCCAATGGGCTTAATATTTTCAATAAATCCTTGTTCTGCCCTTGTTGGTGTTCCCACTCGC
>JANYEX010000316.1 GCA_025359725.1 Chitinophagaceae bacterium
TAATAGTAAACCGACTAATTGTAGCAATATCTGGGCTTTTTTGCATAAAGAGGGAGTAAACCGAATATGAAATACAAGTTTACCTAATCATAAAGCGACAATATGATTACATAAAATAGCCTTTTTTGTCAATAAGGCAGCGATTTTAGACTTTTTTCCTTAAATGTAGAAGTATTTTAAGCTGATAGTGAGTAAATGTGTAACAGTTATTAAGGTATCAACAGGGCATTATTTTCAATTTATCGACATAGTTGATGGCTATTGAGTACTGCTATTTAGGGTTAATTTTACCTACAAACTACTATCTAACTTGGGTTTATTCAGTGTCTTTTTTAACAAATAGAAACATAAAACCATTGAATACAGAGCCTTCTATATTTCTTATGTTTCTATGTTACTTATGTGTTGTATTCCTCGTGTTCTTATCCTGGTTATCCGACAAGTAAACAAAGCAACACAAAACAATCCTTATCTTTTTTTCTTCTTCTCAGGATTGTAAATAGCATCTGCTTTATCTACCACATCCAGAAACTCTTTTTGAGAAAGGTCTGCACTCTTGGCACTCGTTTGTGCTAACTGCAAAACATCGTCAAAACCTATTCCGTTTATGTATTTAGAGCCTCGCAATATCGACCCAAACATAGCAACAGAAGTAGCAAACCGATAGGCAGAATCTGCAGTCATGATGTCTTGGGGTTCGTAGGGAACAGCAAAAGCCTCTTTCATCTGTGTCTTAGTTATAGGAAGCTTATATTGAAGATTTAGTGTAGCATAACTACCATTAATAAGCGTGGTTTTAATACTCGGTTCTACCTCAAAGATAGCCATCAGGTTATGTCCGCTACCTACCTCGCCACCATGTAGTTTATTAGAAGTGTCCAAAATTATATCCCTAGGGTTATCGTAACCAATCAACCTATACCTATTTACAAACGCAGGATTGAAGGTTATACTAGTGTACGCATCCTCTGCAACATTGTACAATGTCTTTGTAAACTCAGTAACCAATACCTTTTCCGCCTCCATCACATTATCCAAGTAAGCATAGTTACCATTGCCTTGCCTAGCCAGTGTTTCTAGTTTGCTATCCTTAAAATTACCCATCCCCACCCCCAAACAAGTTAAGCTTATGCCCGTTTGCTTTTGGGCAATAATCATGTCTTCCAGCTCTTGGTCGTTCGATTGACCAACATTAAAATCACCATCGGTGGCAAGGATTACCCGGTTGTTAGCTTCCTTTTTAAAGTTAGTCTTAGCCAAAAAATAAGCGGTGCGTATTGCACCACTTCCTGGCGTATCCCCCTCGGCATATAGGGCATCAATTACCTCGTTTATCTTCTCTTTCTCTGCCCCACTAGTTGGGTATAGCACTACCCTTACCCCACCACCATAAGTAACTATCGAAATCTTGTCTTGCGCCCTAAGGTTCCTTACCAACATCTTGAAAGCGGCCTGCAAAAGTGGAAGCCTATTGGGTTGATCCATAGACCCAGATACATCTATTAAAAACACCAGATTGCTTGGAGGAACACTATCTAGGTTTAGTTGAGGCGCTTGTAGGTTTACAAAAAGCAATTGATTGGCTTTATTCCACGGACAATTAGTTATGGCAGAATTAAAATTAAAACTTGAATAAACATTATGCTTAGGCTTTATATTTGGTCTCAAATTGAAATAGTTAAGCATTTGCTCAATACGAACGGCACTGGTTGGTGTTCTGAATTTATTGTAAACAAAACGCCTGATATGGCTGTAAGAAGCCCTGTCTATACTTAGTGCAAAACCAGTTTCGGGATTACTACTGGCAGCTACAAAATCATTTTCATATAGGTTATTATAGCTCTCACCCATGTCTGTCTTGGTAATTAACTCTTTAGCCAACCCAAGATTCTTGGTAAAAGAGACGAGTCTGTTCTGCATCTCCATAGCAGTACCTCTAATCATTTTGAGGGTAAGATCTTGAAATGTGGTGGTAGTAACTCTATCCTTAAAAGTCTCGAAACCACCCATAATCAAAGTGATGGTATCGTAAGTCTTTGGTACAGGTATTCCAAAACTGCCATCATCGCCACTGGCAAAGTCTAACGCTCCTTTTGATTGTAAAAAAATCTTTACACCCGATAAAGATTTACCTTTTTCATCCATTACCCTACCTCGAAGGTAATATTGACTAAACGTTGGAGGCAAACAAGAAAGCAATATAATAAGGGTAAGATAGGGTCTCATTTGTCTAAAAATATCGGCTAAGATAATGTTCTGATTGATTCAAGGAACTGATATTGCTCATTTTGATAGCGATTTAGGCTTTAATCGATGATTGAGATAAATTTATAGTAACAAAACCGAAAATCTTTTGTAATTATGACTGAATTTGAATTCATTAAATACTTTTAGATGAAAAAGATATTCTTGTTTTTACTATTTATCAGTCAGTTTGTTTTAGTAAAAGCCCAAACTAATGGGATAGTTACTTACACTAAAAAAACCTACATGATTCCTATGCGGGACGGTGTAAAATTATTTACAGTAGTCCTTTCGCCTACAAACAATACTACCCCACTACCTATAATGCTAAACAGAACCCCTTATGGTGCAGATTTCCCTATTGAAGAAGATGCTACTATTGATGTAGAAAAACTGAATCCCTACTACAGAAACATGGCTAAGGATGGTTATATATTTGTTTTTCAAGACATTAGAGGCAAATATAAAAGCGAAGGAACAATGGAAATTCATCAACCGCTGATACATGCTACAGTTAAAAACGGCATTGATGAAAGTACAGACACATGGGATGCTGTAGATTGGTTGATTAAAAACATACCAAACAATAATGGGAAGGCAGGCATTTTCGGCATCTCCTACCCTGGTTGGTTGGCGTTGGTAGGTTCGGTAGATCCTCACCCTGCCCTGAAAGCGGCATCTGAACAAGCCTGTATGTCCGACTTGTTTCTTGGGGATGATTTCCACCACAATGGTGCATTTAGATTAAGTTATGGAATGGAATATTCGTATGAAGTAGAACACGATAAAACTACAGATAGCGATTTCCCTTTTCCTACGTTCGATTTGTTCGATTGGTATTTAAAGCTTGGTTCATTGAAGAATGTGAACGACAAATATTTTAAAGGTACTATCCCTACTTGGAACAACTTTGTAAAGCACCCTTCTTATGATACCTTCTGGCAAAAGAATTCACCACTTAGCTATATCCATTATCCACAAATCCCGCAGTTACATGTGGGTGGTTACTTTGATCAAGAAGACATGAATGGGCCGCAACTGATGTATGACCTTATGGAAAAGAAGGATACTTTCAATAGGAATTATATTGTACTTGGTCCATGGAATCACGGACAATGGAGCAGGGCTAAAGCAGACAGTCTAGGCAAAATTAGTTTTGAAAGTAATACGGCTGTCTGGTTTCAGACATTGCAAAAGCGTTGGTTCGACTATTGGTTAAAGGGTATAGGAGATGGTAAGTTTGCAGAAGCCAACTGTTTTCAAACAGGTACTAATGAGTGGAAAACATATAGCACCTGGCCACCTAAGAATGCTAGTAAAACAAAGTTGTATGCGCACGCTGACCATACATCTAGCTTTTTAAAACCCAATAGTACAACAGGCACCGTTAGCTACATAAGCGATCCCGCCAAGCCTATCCCCTATCGTACCCAACCCATAGAAGCTACTTATGGTTATGGTAGCAGGTGGCGTCCTTGGCATGTAGAAGACCAGCGATTTGTAAGTACCAGACCAGATGTGGTTAGTTTTATTGAGGATAGCTTAACTGAAAACCTAACTGTAACAGGAAAGATAACGGCACATATTTTTGCAAGTACTACTGCTACAGATGCGGACTTTGTGGTAAAACTGATAGATGTTTACCCAGCTATTGACAATAAAAGTATCCTGATGAGTGGCTATCAACTACCTGTTGCCATGGAAGTATTTAGGGGTAGATTTAGAAAGAGCTATTCAAATCCGCAACCACTTATTCCCAATAAGCCAGAAGAGTTTACGATTGATTTGCATGAGATTAACCATACTTTTCTTAAAGGACACCACCTGATGATTCAGGTGCAGAGTACTTGGTTTCCAGTGATAGACCGCAATCCTCAAAAATATGTCCCTAATATATTCGAAGCAAAAGAGAGTGATTTTATTAAAGCAACACATACTATTTATTGCAACAACCAATATGCTTCTTATGTAGAGCTGCCTGTGATGAAATAGTAGTTTTTGTTGTTATTGTAAGCAATTTATTGGATACCTGAAAGCTATTTATCAGTTGAAATTGTCCGTTTATTTACTCATTGTGAAAGCTTTAGTATTTTATTGAAGCTTCTTGTAGTTAAATAATTTATGTTTGTGGACTCTATAGAGGTAATAATGGTAAAATGCGTCCGTTTTTTGGTATTGATATTTGCGTTTATTTGTGCAAAAGCTATTACTGCGAATGCGCAACCCTACTCTACCGTTGACTTATACGGTAAAAAACCAAAGCAGTACATCAATAGAACTTTGGTATCTGAGAAATCGGGTGAAACAGGCTTTTCTGGGTCTAAGCACTTCTTCCAGAACATGTTTACACATTACAATTATTTTTTTAATGCCAACAACAAGCTAAACGAGATATTAGATAGAGCCAAACAACTTAACAAGGACGATTATACGCAGCTTCTCCCCTTTTACAACTACACTTTCGATAATACGTCAAAGGATAAAATACAGATAGATTCTATCATGTACAAGGTTACTGCGGGCGTTTTGCTACATGACCTACGTAACGACTGGATAGATAACATGTATATGCTGATGGGAAGGGCTTTTTTACTAAAGAACAACTTCGATTCGGCAGGATATGTTTTCCAATGGGTTAATTATGCTTGGGCACCCAAAGATGATGGCTACGATATACCTATTGGTAGTAATATTAGTAACGACAAAGGCATATTCAGTATTTCTACTATTGAAAAGAAAAAGAGAATAGCCTATTTACTCACTAATCCGCCTAGCCGTAATGAAAGCTTTCTCTGGCGTACACGTACCCTACTAGAACAAGATCAGGTGGCTAAGGCAGATGCCTTGATTGCGATGCTTCGTAGCGATCCATTCTTCCCTAAACGATTACAAACACCGTTGCACGAGATGATTGCTTATGCCAACTACAAAAGGCAGCAATGGGATACAGCAGCATGGCATTTGGAAAAAGCACTGGACGGTGCAGATGGCCCGCTTGAAAGAGCACGTTGGGAATATCTGATTGCACAAATGTTACATCTAAGCAAAAACAACGATTCTTTATCCGCTTTATTTTATCAAAGAAGTATTACTCATACTACAGACCCTTTAATGGAGATATTCGCTAGGCTTAATCTAGTATCACTTCATTCAAACACAAAGGGATATACCCTGCAAGATAATATTGCAGAGCTTTACAGCCTCGGGAGAAGGGATAGATTTGCGGAATACAGGGATGTTATCTTCTACATTGCAGGTAAACTAGAAATAGAAAACCACAACAAGCTAGGGGCAATTAAAGCATTGCAAAAAAGTTTAAAATACAATATTGATAACCCTAGTCAGAAACAAAAAACATTCTTGCTATTAGCTGATTCCTATTACGACAACAAAGATTTTAAGCTTGCTCACAATTACTACGACAGTATTATTATTACATCTGGCTTAGCAGATGCCGAAATACAAAAACTAAATGACAGGAAGCCTGCACTTAAAATAATTACAGATAACCTTACTAAGATTGAAACTCAGGACAGTTTACAGCGTGTGGCAAACATGGATGATGGTAATAGAAGAGCTTTAATAAAAAAGATTCTTAGAAAGCTTCGCAAGGAGCAAGGCGTTAAGGAAGAAGAGATAACTGATTATGGCAGTGGTGATATTACACCAGTAAACATACCTTCCACACTGTTTACAAATACTGTTGGCGAGTTTTATTTTAATAATCCAACCCTAGTTCTACAAGGGGCAAAAGAGTTCAAATCTAGATGGGGTAACAGACCAAATGCAGATAACTGGCAAAGACAAGAAGCAGTTAGCAAGCCTGCGCCCAAACCAGCAACAGCAGATGTTTCTTCACCAGACATGATGAACCTAGCTGTTGCTAGTGATGTAGATGTACCCTCTGATGTTGCTAAACCAACAGTGGCTATTGATACTGAAAAACTAGAATTGACTTACGAAGGTTTAATGCGTAACCTGCCTCTTCGCCCTGAGCAAAAACTTAAGTCGGATAGTATTATCGCTAAGGCGTTGTTTTTAAATGGTACAGTCTTTCAGGGAAACCTACGAGAGTATTTAGCAGCCATTCAGAGCTACGAGCCTTATATAAATAGATTTCCTAACTACCCTAAAATAGAAAAAGCGGAGTATAACCTTACTTATTGCTATGAGCAATTAGGATTGGAACGTCAAGCGGATTCTATTGCTGAGTATCTAAAAAATCACTTCCCTGCAGGTGAGTTTACGGCAGATTTACTAAACACCCACTTGAAAGAAAAAGTATTCGATGATACAACGCTTGTTTACAGAAATATATATGATCAGTTTGTAGAAGGGAAGTACACCGAAGCAAGAGAAGCAAAAGCTGCTGCGGATAGAAAATACGGCACATCGCATTGGACACCAGAGTTATTGTTGATAGAATCTGTTTATTACATCGACCAAAATGATGACTACAAAGCTATTGACAAGCTAGAAACGCTAGAAAAACACAATCCCCCACCCCGTTTGGCTGAGAAAGCAAACTTGATGATTGAATTATTGAGGTTAAGAGGAAGACATAGGGCTGATAGCATTGCGGCCATTATGTTGCGGAAGCACATTGAGGATAGTCTATCCCACATCAATTACGATTCCCTAAGAAGAATCAATCTTGCTGAACAATTAAGGAAATTAAATAGTGCAGACTCTTTACAAAAGGCTCATATTGCCGATTCTTTAAACAAGTTAAGAATAGCTGATTCTCTGAATAAACAGCATTATCTAGATTCATTAAGAAAGGCTTTCATAGCAGATTCATTATCTAAGGCACATATTACCGATTCTCTCAACCGAACTAGGTTTGCAGATAAACTCAGAAGGCAACATACAGCAGATTCTCTTCGAGATGCTAGTCTGGCAGATGCTTTTAGAAAAAAGCATTTTGCAGATTCTTTAAGGAATACGTCGTTGGCTGAATCACTCAGAAAACAACACTACTTAGACTCATTACACAAGGCAGAACTGGCTGATGCACTCAGAAGGAAGCATATTGCAGATTCTTTGAATAAGCTTAGTCTTACTGAAGCTCAGCGTAGAAAAGCATTTATTGAGGATTCTTTGCGTAAAGCGGGACTTAACAATAGCGCATGGAATAAGCATATTCAAGACTCATTAAATAAGGTGAAAATGTATGAGGCTATTAATAAAGCCAAACGCGCAGATTCTCTCAGAAGGTTAAATCCTAGCAGTGCTGATACTTTATTTACGTGGGATCCGAATGCACCACACTATGCCAATATACAATTGGATGATGTGATGAAAACATTTATCAACACATCAACAAGTGCCTTCAAAAAGTTCAATGATGGTAGCTTTAAGGATGATATAGAAATCTATTCTAACAAAATTGATGATAGATACTCCTTTATTTATTTTGGTCCGTTTGCAAATGCCAAGGCAGCCGTTGATTACATTGATAAAATAAAACCTTACGCTACAAAAACCATTATTCCGTGGTTACCTAGGGCGAGGTATAGATATAGTATTATTAGCGAACGCAACCTTTTGTTGTTGGAAGACAATAAGAATGTGGAAGGCTACAACAAATTCTTGAATAAACATTTACCTAGTAAGTTTTAAGTGATAAAAAAGACAACATATAGTATGAGCAAAGCGGTTAAGATTTTCTGGCGAATATTCTTTGGATTGGTAGGTTTGTTCATTCTCGTAGTATTCATGGCCGACTTTGGTCTTTTGGGAGAGATGCCGTCTATTGCTGAGCTAGAAAATCCTTCTGCCAAGCAATCTACACAAGTGTATGCCCAAGATGGTACGTTGATGGGGAAATTTTATCTGGAAGATAGGATTAATGTAGAGTATAAGGACATCAGTAAATACGTGATTAATGCGCTTGTGGCAACAGAGGATGAACGTTTTTATGAACATAGTGGCATAGATGGTCGTTCTTTAATGCGTGCTCTTGCGTTCTTGGGTAAACAAGGTGGCGCAAGTACTATTACCATGCAAACTGCCAAAAACCTTTTTACCAATTACAAGCGTAATAAAGTAATCCGTTCCATACAAAAGCTAAAAGAAGCCATCATTGCTATTAAGCTAGAACAAAACTTTACCAAGGATGAAATTATCACGCTCTACCTAAATACTGTGCCTTTTGGAGATAACGTTTATGGTATTCGTAATGCTGCAAAAACATTTTTCCAGAAAGAACCAGACAGGTTAACTGTTGAGGAAGCTGCTGTATTAATTGGTATGCTCAAAGGCTCTAATCTCTATAATCCAAGGGTTAACCCAAAGAAATCATTAGAGAGAAGGAATGTAGTTTTAGATCAAATGGTTAGAAACGATTTCTTACCTGCCACAGAAGCTGCTGCGCTAAAGATGAAACCAATAGAACTGAACTATAAAAAGCTAGATGAAACAACTGGCTTAGGTCCTTACTTTAGGATGATACTGGGTGAGGAAATGAAGAAATGGTGCAAGGAACACAAAAAGAGTAATGGCGAAAACTACGATTTGTACAAGGATGGTTTAAAGATTTATACGACTATCAATCCTCGTATGCAGTTATATGCAGAAGAGGCTGTTGCTAAACACATGAGCTACATGCAACAGATAATGAATGCCCAACAATACATAAAAGATGGCACTGTATGGAATGGCTATGCAAATGTATTGAAAGCCGGGATGCACCAAAGTGATCGTTGGAGAAATTTGTTGAATAAAGGGATGAAAGAGGCTGACGTAGAAAAAACATTTTATGTTCCTGTTAGGATGAAAGTATTTGCATGGAACGAAAAACGCTCTACCGACACGGTCATGACCCCAATGGATTCTATTAAATACCACAGACAGATAATGGAAAGTGGTTTTATGGCGATGGATGCTGCTAGCGGCGAAGTGAGGGCATGGGTTGGTGGTATAGATTTTAAAACATTTAAGTACGACCACGTCAACTTTAATACCAAAAGGCAGGTTGGTTCTACTATGAAGCCTTTGCTATATAGTTTGGCTATCGAGGAAGCTGGTTTTACACCTAACACCACCGTCTACGACCAACAACAAAACTTTGGTGCCTACGGAATGGTTCCGGCAACACTTAAATCGTGTACAGGTGCTGCTATGCCAATGGCAGAAGCGTTGGCTCGTTCTAAAAACTGTGCTACGGCTTACATAATGAAACAATTGGATAATGTAGGTAATAACTCAGCCAAGCGTTTTGTTGATTTCCTTAATAATAAATGTGGCTTACAAACTAAAATAGACCCTAACCCATCTATTGCCTTAGGTGCTTGCGAAATTTCTTTGTTCGAGATGATGCAGGCTTACAGCATGTTCCCCGGTCGTGGCTTTAATGTAAAACCTATTTTCATTTCTCGTATTGAAGATAAGAATGGCAATAACCTTCAAAGTTTTTTACCCCAAAGAAAAGAGGTTATCAGCGATGTAACTGCTTATTCTGTAATAAAGATGATGCAAGGCGTAATGCAGTTTGGTACAGGTAGAAGCATTGCTAATTATGATATTCATGGAGAGATAGCGGGTAAGACGGGTACTACCAACGACAATAGTGATGCATGGTTTATGGGTTACACGCCACAGCTACTTTGTGGTGCTTGGGTGGGTAACGACGATCGGTTTATTCGTATTAAGAATACTAACCTAGGTCAAGGTTCTCAGGCTGCAATGCCTATCTGGGCTTATTTCTACGAGAAGGTGCAAAATGATAGGAACATAGTAGGTATCGACCCTAATGCAAGTTTTGTTAAGCCTGAGGTGATGAAAGAGGATATTAATTTCGATGGAATTAATGGCACCGCCCCTACATTGGGCGCAGAGGGTGAAGACATGGGTAACGGTACATCGCAAGATTATGGTGGCGACATACCAAAGGGCATCAAGCCGTTGTCTAATATATCTACCGACTCAGATACAACTGGATTGGACGGAAATAGTACTCCATCCGATAAAAAGCCTAAAAGCACGCAATCAGATAATAAGCCATCGGGTACATTACCTAACAACAAGCCTAAATCTACTCCAAAAGCTGTTATGCCGAAAAAAGATAAACAGTAATTAAAAAAGAAGGTAGTTGCCGATTTAACTACAGACAAGATATTGACATGAGAAATAGGTTTTCGTAATTGAAAACCTATTTTTATTTCATACAAATCAACCTTTCTCAAAAGTTTATTTCTTTCGTTTACTACCCCACCGCTGAGTAATAGATTGCTTTTTCATAATAAAAAGAAGGGAAATAAATCACTAAATATGGCGATGCTCTTACTAAGACATATTTCAAGTCTAATTTAATCAATTTCAGATGTAAATTGACCCATTTCAGACACTATTTGACCCATTTTAGACACTATTTCTCATGAAAAAGTCTCTTAGATGGGTCAATATCCCCTAAAAATGGGTTAATCCATCCTTTAAATGGGTAAAATAGAGGCTAATATGGGAGTAAAAGTCTGTTTTATGGGTCAAATTGTGTCTAAGATGGGTCAAATTGAGTCTAAAATTAGTTAAATTTCCACCCAAATGGTACTTTCAAAGCCTAAAATAGATACAACACAACCGTATATTGTATTAAGCTGTTAATAATTAATCAACCTTTTCCAAACTATACTGTTTTTTTACAACCATTTTACACAAAAAATATATCATATAGTGGAATCTTTAAACAATGCCCGTTACCTTTACGCAGATTTGAAAGCAAGAGAAACAGTAGTAACAGATATTTTGATTTTTACATGCAAAGGCAGAATTGGTTGAGTTTGAATGATAATAAAATTACTATTTAACCTTGGGTAATTTTTAATTCTTCTAAAATATTATACTACTTTCCCAATAGAACAATTTATATTCACAACAATGCAAATACCTTAGATGAAACGTCTATTCACTATACTTTTAATCATTACAACAACCCTCTCTTTTGGTCAACAAAAGTATGTGGATAGCTTGATTAACCAATATGAAAAGAGTGATATCGATACTACTGAAATTGATCTTCTGTATTTAATTGCAAACTACTACAGGGATAATAAACCAGAAAAGACAGTTGAGTATAGTATGAAAGGAGTTTCGCTAGCAAAAAAAATCGGGGACACTAAAAGAGAAGCCGCAAACTATCTAATGCTAGGCATGGGACATCAGCAGATTGGCGATATAACCCTTGCCATTACCTATTTTAATAAGAGTTTTGATATTGCCAGTAGGGATAATGACAAAAAAGCATTTGCTCGCGTAAAGCTAGGCTTAGGCAGCTGCTACACTGATATAAAAAACTTTTCACTTGCGGTTAAATACATGAAAGAAAGCTTAGTGTATTTTATAAATACGAAAGATTGGCCCAGAGTAATCAACTGCGAAGTGGATATATCCGATGCGCTATATAAATCTGGTAATCCTGACGAAGCACTTTATCATTTGGAACTAGTAAAGGGCATTAGCTTGAGAGAAAATAATTACTTTTTAGACTATGTTTATGTTAACATGGCAGAGTCGTACTATTTAAAGAAGCAATTTGATTCGGCACGTATATGTAACCAGAAAGCAATGGAAATTTCCGTAAAAATTAATAATCAGTATGTATTATCAGCAGAATATCTGGTATATGCCAAAATTAGTTTGGAAGAAAAAGAATTGAAAGATGCTGAAATTTATGCAAAAAAGGGTTTGGGAATAGCTAATGAAACAGGAATCAGGGAAAACCAAATTGATGCGTACAGAATTTTAAGTGGAATTTTAGAAAAACAAAATGATTATGCAGGCGCATTGAAATATAAAAGCTTGTATGTAACTACAAATGATAGCATTCAGGCAGCCATTAATACGGATGTTGTACAAACATTTGAAAATGAGAGAAGAGATGAGGCATTGGCAAAAATGAAGTCTGAAACTGGGCAAAAAGATTTAGAACTAAAGGAACAAAGGCTAACTATTGGGGTAATTTTGTTTGCTCTTTTAGGCTTACTTGGACTTACTTTTTATGTCTATCATTCAAGGCGCAACTTAAGAAAAGCAAATTTGAAAGTAGAAAAGGCTAATGAAGAATTGATTAATAGTAATGACCAGATTAGGAAGCAATCAGAATATATAGGCGAGTTAAGTAACCTAAAAGACCGTCTGTTTGCTATAATTGCCCACGATTTAAGAAGCCCTTTAAAAAACTTGAAAGGCATATTATCATTATTAGTTGCTGAAAGGCTTTCGCAAGAAAAATTTCAGACTATCATTCCTGCCTTGGTAAAAGGAGTAAGCAATACATCAGACCTTGTTGAGAATCTTTTATCATGGTCAAAATCTCAATTGAAAGGTGCGACCATTGTTCCTGAGAATTTTGATTTATATTATCTAGTAGAAAAACAAATAAACCTGTTTGAAAAACAAGCTACAGACAAAAAAATAAACCCCTCTAACAAAATCCTGCTCAATACGGTTGTGTTTGCAGATGTAAATATGATAGAACTAGTGTTGAGAAATCTGGTTGCCAATGCCATTAAGTTTTGTTACCCAGAAGGTGTCGTACTTTTATCAGCCAAATCTTATGAAGGCTTCATAGAAATTAGCGTTACCGATACTGGAGTAGGAATTGTAGAGGAAAATATCCATAAAGTGTTTCAAACCAAGGAAAGATATACTACTTTGGGAACGAATCAAGAAATTGGCACTGGCTTAGGCTTGTTATTATGTAAAGATTTCGTTGAAAAAAACAATGGAATAATAGGCGTTGAAAGCACTGCTGGCGAAGGAACTAGATTCTGGTTCACACTACCTATTATGCCCAAATAATAACGCAACTTTATTATCAGCAGTTGTTTATTTGTAACTAACAAGATTCAGTTTTACACCAAAGCTACCATCCTCATAAGCAGCAGATGGTGTTGTTTGATAGAAGTAATCCATAAATTCTTTATAAATTAGCCCTACCCCTTTGGCATAAACCTCTACTGAATAAGTTTTATAAGAAAGCGCACTAGGATTGAACACGCCAGAGCTATCAGCAACTTGTTGTACGGAAAATGTATTAGGAAACGTACTGTCAATAACCCTGAAGGGTTGGTTTATGGCAGTATATTGGTAAGTCCAGTTGGAATAGGTTGTATTATCAGATATTATTAGTTGCGATGAGTCTAAATAACCATTACCAGTCCAAGTAGTATTTAAAGAAACGGGATTAACTAGGTTAATAAAGCGACGATTATTTGCATCAACAGTTTCAATTTTGTTTTTATCATAAGCCAGATAATATGTTTGATTGTATTGGTATGGTTGGGTTTGAAGGGTATCTGTCAGGTAGCGAAAAACAGTATAACAAGTTCTTTGTTGAGCATCTAAAAAGGTATTAACTACAGAATCCTTTGCTAGGTAATACGCTGTCGCGAACTGGAAATTACTCAAACGGGTACTATCCATCCTATAAATAAAAACACTACCCACTTTTATTGGGCAAAGCGTACTAATATCATCTAAAGAAAGTGTTTCGGACTGCTTCTTACAAGCTATCAGGGAAGTAGTAAGCAATAGGGCAATTAACCAATATTTCATAAAAACTAATAAGGGTGGAAGATAAGAAGATTGTGTTACAAAATACGAAATGAGAAATATTTAATATTAAATGAACCATTAGCCATACTACACATTTCATACTTCAAGTTCATATTTCTCTAACTTAGTTTCTCCAAAACATAGTAAACTGCTGGGCAGAAGGTGGCATTCTTTAAGGTAATGGCTGGTCTTTTAAGCAATACATCCTCATCGGTGTAGGGAAAACGATGGCAATCGCTGGGACGTTGCTCGTATATGCCGCAATAGTTATCGCTTCCTAAAAAAGGACACGGCGCAGTTTTAGAAACGTAATCGCCATCGCTGTCTAGCGTTAGATAAGTATCTATAAACACACTTTCCTTCAACTTTAAATGCTTACTTATTCTCTTTATATCTGGCGTTTTAAACCTAGGCGAATAGTTTTTGCAACAAGCAGCACATTGCAGACAATCTATTTTACTAAACGCCTCTTCGTGTAGTGCTGGCAGTTGTTTTAGTACCTTATTCTTATCTGCTTTCTGCAAAAAATGCTTATATTTTTTCGTATTTTCTGCACTTTTCTTCTCCCAATCATCCAATTTTATCTCTGCCATACTATTTTATCGAGCATTGTTAATCAATTACTTCCCAAAGTTGAAGTATTCTCCCTCTTTGTCTTTAAATAAGCTATAAAAACAACCAATTTTAATCCAAAAGTGATTCAATTCGTACCAGATGTAAGCCTTTTTGTACCGAATCCCTGCCTTTTTCACGATAAAACGCCTTACTTTTGACATAAATCGCCTTACTTTTGGCATAAATTGCCTCACTTTTACCATAAATTACGTCACTTTTGGCTTAAATTACGTCACTTTTGGCTTAAATTATCCACAAAATGGTCATAAAAATCTTACTTATTTCAATTGTAAAAGCTTCTTTTCCAACTTCTCTTTTACTTTATCGAACCATTCATTTTTTAGTATTGATAAAATGATACTATCCCGTCTACCGCCCGCTTCTATGGGTACATTATTACGCAAAATACCTTCTATTGTACACCCAATTCCCTTCATGGCGGCAATACTACGCGCATTGTTTTTATCAGCCCTAAACTCTACCCTTTCCATCTCCATATCCTCAAAGGCAAACTTTAATAACAAATATTTACAGTTAGCATTTAGTCCTGTTCCTTGAAATTTGGAAGCGTACCATGTATAACCAAGCTGCAAAGTGCTATAATTTAACTGAATATAATAAAAGCGAGTACTACCAGCGTATTCCTTAAACCTTTTATCGTAAACAATAAAAGGATATGCCGACTTTTGCTGACGCAATAAATCTGCTGCTGCTATATATTTCTTAAAATTTTCCTCTCCCGCAACGGGAACAAGGCTAAATTTCCAAATATCTGGCTCGGTAATGGCATACTTTAGCAAATGGGTACTATTATTGCCGTCCAAGGTTTTTAGAATAACCCTATCATTCTCGAGAATGTAGTTATTTTCGAATTGAAAATTATTTGGCATGAAATTACTTATTGATGGTGTCGGTAAAAATAGCGTAAAACAGGTACTTTTATAATTGTTTAAAGAGAGATTCTTATGTGTGGAATAGTTGGTTACATCGGTCACAGGCAAGCTTATCCTGTTATTATCAAAGGTTTAAAACGGCTAGAATATAGGGGGTACGATAGTAGTGGGGTTGCGCTGATAGACAACGACAAGTTGAAAGTATATAAAAAGAAAGGAAAGGTTGCTGAATTGGAGGATGAAGTAGTAGATAAAAACCTAAGCGCACACATAGGGATTGGGCATACAAGATGGGCAACACACGGCGAACCAAGCGACAGAAACGCCCATCCGCATGTAAGTAATAGCGGACAGTTTGCCATGATTCATAATGGTATTATAGAAAACTATGTACCGATAAAAAATGACCTCCTAAAGAAGGGATATACTTTTAAAAGTGATACAGATACTGAAGTGTTGCTCAACTTTATAGAAGATATTAAGAAAAATAATGATTGCACGCTAGAGCAGGCGTTGCGTATTGCCCTAAAACGTATTGTTGGTGCCTATTGTATTTTATTAATAGACCAAGAAGATCCAGAAACAATTATTGCAGCACGAAAAGGCAGCCCTTTAGTAATAGGAATAGGCAAAGGCGAGCATTTTTTGGCAAGCGACGCCTCCCCTATTATAGAATACACCAAGGAAGTGGTGTATGTAAATGACTACGAGATAGCAATAGTAAAAGCAGATGAGTTAGTATTGAAGAATTTGGGTAATGAAAAGCAAACGCCATTCATTACTAAGTTAGATATGGAACTGGCTGCCATAGAAAAAGGTGGTTATGACCATTTTATGCTGAAAGAAATTAATGAACAGCCAGACACCATTTTCGATTGCTTGCGTGGTAGATTGATAGCACACAGCGGACAAATAAACCTTAGCGGAGTTAAGAATAACATAGATATTCTTGCCAGTGCACAACGAATAGTAATGGTAGCTTGTGGTACTAGTTGGCACGCAGGGTTAGTAGCAGAGTATCTTTTTGAGGAATTGTGCAGGATACCCGTAGAAGTAGAATATGCGAGTGAGTTCAGGTACAGAAATCCGATAATAAACAAGGGCGATGTGATAATAGCCATCTCGCAAAGCGGAGAAACTGCCGATACACTGGTAGCATTAGAAAATGCGAAGGAAAAAGGCGCATTCATATTTGGTGTAGTAAACGCGGTTGGTAGCAGTATTGCCCGCCTTAGCAACGCAGGAGCTTACACACATAGCGGTCCCGAGATTGGTGTGGCTAGTACGAAAGCATTTACTGGGCAATTAGCGGTTTTAAGTATGATTGCGCTAAAGATAGCGAAAGCAAGAAATACGATAACAGAAGCGCGCTACCTGGAATTGATAAAAGAACTAGAAGCAATACCCGAAAAAGTAAAAGAGATACTAAAAGACACCTCAAATATTCAGCGAATTGCCAACAAGTATAAAGATGCTTCCGATTTCTTGTTCCTTGGGCGCGGGTATAACTTCCCGGTAGCACTAGAAGGGGCATTAAAACTAAAAGAAGTATCGTATATACACGCAGAAGGCTACCCCGCAGCAGAGATGAAGCACGGGCCTATAGCGTTAGTTGACAATACATTGCCAGTATTATTTGTAGCAACCAAGGATAGGTATTACGAAAAGATAGTAAGCAACGTACAAGAGATAAAAGCACGAAAAGGAATGGTGATAGCGGTGGCAACCACCACGGATACAATCATACCAGAGATGGCAGACGACACAATGTTTGTGCCTGATGCAGATGAGGTATTAGCACCGTTGTTAAGTGTTATTCCATTACAGTTATTAAGCTATTATGTTGGTGTAGCCAAAGGTTTTGATGTAGATAAACCGAGGAATTTAGCCAAGAGTGTAACGGTTGAGTAAGGGCAGATTTATACAGCACCCCATTGTTTTAATTGATTAGATTAATTTAAACCCCTATGCCTACAAATAATATAACGAAGACGCCAATGAACGAATTGGGATACAATTTTATCCCAAAGGAATACCTTAAACCTGGGCAAGATGAATATGTTTTTAGGAATATTCAGAATAGAAGCGGTATAAAGTACAGACATTTGACTGCTTATGAAATAGAAGGTCTTGTTCGTAATAATAATACGAGCGATGACTGGAATAATATCTTCGTTTCAGAATATTTCAATCCTTCATTAGTTAAAAATTGTAAGTTTTATGGGTTGGTTAGGATAAGCAAGCTAGAACCTTACATCCTAAATTTCAGCGATCTTCAAGTTCCCGTAGGTTTATATAATTCTACTATCATAAGTACCGATTTTGGTGACAATGTTTGTATAGATAACGTAAACTATTTATCACATTGTATCATTGGTAACGAGGTGATAATCAATAATGTAAACGAACTAGTAACAACCAATCATGCTAAGTTTGGAAATGGTATAATAAAGCAAGGCGAAGACGAAAGTCTGCGTATTTGGCTGGAACTATGCAATGAAAATGGCGGAAGAAGTGTAATTCCATTTAATGACATGTTGCCTGGCGACGCTTATTTGTGGAGTAAATACAGAGATGATACCGATTTACTAAACAAGTTTAAGGAATTTACCGAAGAACAATACAAGAACGACCTTGGTTATTATGGAAAGATTGGGGCACGTACGGTAATAAAAAATTGTAGCATCATAAAAGACGTCTGGATTGGAGAAGATGCCTACATTAAGGGTGCAAATAAGTTAAAAAACTTAACCATCAACTCTGGAGAGAAGGGATTAACCCAAATAGGCGAAGGAGTAGAATTGGTTAATGGAATTATTGGCTTTGGCTGTAGGATATTTTATGGGGTAAAGGCGGTTAGGTTTATCATGGCTTCCAATTCTCAGTTAAAATATGGTGCAAGATTGATTAATTCTTATCTAGGAAACAACGCAACTATCTCTTGTTGCGAGGTATTGAACTCATTGATATTCCCTGCGCACGAACAACACCATAATAACTCATTTCTTTGTGCCGCACTCATCATGGGGCAAAGCAATATTGCCGCAGGAGCTACCATTGGTAGCAACCATAACAGCCGTGGGGCAGATGGTGAGATAGTTGCGGGCAGAGGGTTCTGGCCTGGGCTATGTGTTAGCTTAAAACACAACAGTCAGTTCGCTTCTTTTACCATGATTAGCAAAGGCGACTACCCTGCCGAGCTGAATATTAAGATACCTTTCTGCCTAATAACCAATGATGTCAGTAAAGATGAGCTGGTTGTAATGCCTGGGTATTGGTTTATGTATAATATGTACGCCATTGCAAGGAATACGTGGAAATACCAAGACAGAGATAAGCGTGTAGATAAAATACAACATATTGAATATGAGTTTCTTGCACCAGACACTATTAATGAGCTATTTAGCAGCCTAACCTATTTAGAAAAAGTAGTTGGCAAAGCATATTTATTGAAAGAAGACCTAATTACTGATTCAACTACAGAAGAACAATTTATTGAAACAGGTAAAACATTGCTCAATAGCCATAATCCTGTAGTAGATACGCTAGAAATACTAGCAGATGACTTCGAAAATACTAAGCGCAAGACCGTAATTATAAAGGTTTTAAAAGCTTACCACTTATTCAAGGAATTAATAGGCTATTATGGCAGTACACAATTGATTAAATTCATACAAAAACTCTCTTTTAAGACCTTAGATGATGCGCTCAATGTACTATCTGGTAGATTAAAACGAAAAGAATGGATTAATGTAGGTGGACAATTATTGTTAAAAGATGATGTAGAACAATTAAAAGCAAACGTAAAAGAAGGAAAGATAACAGGATGGGATGCAGTGCATTATTGGTATGCAGAGAAGGGAACACAATACGCAGAAAAGAAATTAAAACATGCAATGGCTAGTCTGGCAGAAATAAAAGGCTGGAACTTAAAGGAGTTAGATGCAAATCATTTAAATGAAATTATAGATAATACCATTGCTACGAAGGAATGGCTCACGAAGAGTATATATGAATCGAGGGCGAAGGACTATAAAAGTCCATATAGAGCGATGGTTTATGATAATACAAAAGAGATGGAAAGTGTAGTTGGCAGACTAGAAGATAATAGCTTTATAAACCAGCAAATATTAGAATTAGAATCCTTTAAAAAGGAGATGAATAGCCTAAAGAAGAGGTTTGAAATAGGTATGGCGACAATCTAATTAGCAATATCTGAAACTTAAGGTTGCTATACTGCAATTTTTTCCTTTAATTTGCAGCCCGAAATGGTTCGGTAGCTCAGCTGGATAGAGCGTCATCCTTCTAAGATGAGGGTCATTGGTTCGAATCCAATCCGGATCACAGAATACAGTAAAAAAGCGTTGATAATCAATAGATTGCAACGCTTTTTCTTTTTTAGGGTAAACATAGGGTAAACATTTCTTAAACTGTTTATTATACCCTAATTGACTTCAAAACATTGTCTTGTTTTAACCCTGTGTAATTACAAAACTCTTCTATAGTTACCAATTGATGGCTTTCTTTTAAATACTTTTTCTTTATCTTGCTGTATAACAGTACGCCCGTAGCGTTCACTTTTTCCTGTTACTACTTGTATGTCTTTTGGGTAAATACAAATCCTTTCCATAACAATTATTAATTTGATACTTTAGCCATACTTAAGCCATAGG
>JANYEX010000009.1 GCA_025359725.1 Chitinophagaceae bacterium
AGGCTTTACACCAAATTGCAAATACCACCCTAACAAGTATCAGTAAATTAATCAATAAACTACCTTTATCAAACAAAGCAGCGCAATTAGTGTAAATACACCCTAACAAATGCTTGAAAAGTAGTGGCGCAAGTGTTCAGCAAAGCTAGTCACTCGTGTTTATTAGTGAACCCAGTTTGTAACTGGAATATGCTAGAATTTGAATACCGACTTCTTTTGTATCGCCATCACAGCACACCGCTTTCCACTAACTTGAAACCTGTAACCCGCTTCTTGCATCCTTTCCCTTACTTTTACGCCCAACATAACAACTACCGTGTCAGAAAGAAACTTTATAGATTATATACGCATATTTTGTCGCAGTGGACATGGCGGAGCAGGGCAAACGCACTTTATGCGTAACAAACTAACTGCTAAAGGTGGTCCTGATGGTGGCGATGGCGGCCGGGGGGCGCATATCATACTTAGGGGCAACTCGAACCTGTGGACACTACTGCACCTTCGATATTTTAAAAATGTACTGGCAGAAGATGGTACCAATGGTAGTAAAGGAAACTGTACGGGCAAAGATGGTGATGATATTTATTTGGATGTGCCATTAGGAACCATCGCTAGGGATGAAGAAACAGGCGAGATAGAAGCAGAGGTACTAGATCATGGACAAGAAATAGTTTGGATAAAGGGCGGGCGAGGTGGTTGGGGGAACCAACACTTTGCTACACCTACCAATCAAGTACCAGAACATTCTCAGCCAGGAGAATCTGGTTCGGAAGGGTTGAAGAACCTTGAACTGAAAGTGTTGGCAGATGTAGGATTAGTAGGATTCCCAAATGCAGGTAAATCGACCTTATTATCTGTAATAACCGCTGCTAAACCGAAGATTGCTAATTACGCTTTTACTACCCTTGTTCCTCAATTGGGTATAGTAGAATATAGGGATGATAAGAGTTTTTGTATTGCAGATTTACCAGGTATCATCGAAGGTGCCGCCGAGGGTAAAGGACTTGGGCATCGTTTTCTTCGTCATATTGAGCGTAACTCTTGTTTGCTATTTTTAATTCCCGCAGATAGCAATGATCATAAAAGAGAGTTTGAGATATTATTAAATGAATTGGAAGAATATAATCCAGAATTGTTGCAGAAGGATTTTATTATTGCTGTTAGTAAAAGCGATATGCTAGATGAAGAACTAAAACAAGCCATTTCTAAGGAGCTTCCTAAGAATACTCCTCATTATTTTATTTCGTCTGTAACCAATACAGGATTGGTTGAATTAAAAGATGCCCTTTGGAATACTTTAAATAAGCCTATTTCGGGTTAATTCTTGCTCAATAGCAGGGCTTTGCCAAAGATTACAAAAAAAACATTTGGAAACTATCTTTTATTTTCTATTATTGCATCCCCCTACATTCGTAGGTTGTTTAAGTTTTAATAAATGAGTAAGAGACAATTATACAAATTAGAGTTCCCAGTTAGGTGTTCACCCATTATCTTGTGGGATTTTTTAAGTACCCCAACTGGCTTGCAAGAATGGTTTGCTGATAAAGTAGATGAGTGGGAAGGGGTTTATAGCTTTTCTTGGGGAGGAAACCCATCTGACAAAGCACAAATAGTAGATTCTGATGAAGATGTATTTATCCGCTATCGATGGTTGCATTTTGACAAAGACGAATATTTTGAATTTCGGATTATGCAAACAGAAATATCAAATCAGACAGTTTTAATGATTAGTGACTTTGCAGAAAAAAATGAAATAAAAGATCAAACCCAATTGTGGAAATATCAGGTTAAAGAACTATTCCATCGTTTGGGTGCCTAAATAATAAGTTCGACTACTATTAAGTAGAATTCAATAGTGGTTATAAAGTAATTACATAAAATTAAAAAGCCTCAAGAAGAATCTTGGGGCTTTTACGTGCTTGCTAATAACCTTTCATCAGGCTTTGAGCTCAATATAGAATGTCGTTCCTTTATCCTTATTACTCCTAATCGAAATTTTGCCCCCAAGCATATCTATAAAATCCTTGGTAAACATTAATCCCATTCCACTACCTTTTTCCTTCTTTGTACCTTGGGTAGTTAACTTGCAGTCGCCCTTTAATACTTTCGTTTTCATTGAATCATCCATTCCTATTCCTGTATCACTTACAGAAATAAGTACTTTCTCGTTTTCTCTTTGGGCATAAATAGTAATCGTGCCGTTTTCGGTGAACTTAATGGCGTTACTTAATAAGTTTCTAATTATAAACTGTAGGGCATTATTATCGGTTTTTAAAACTAAATCCTTATCCACCAGATTAATCAATTCGTTATTTTTAATTGATGCGGCACCATAAGCCTGACAATACCTTTCTTGAACCATCTTATATAGGTTAACCTCTTTATATTCTCCTGCATTTTTGGTTACCTGCATTCTTCCCCATTCAAGCAAATCTGATAATAAATCTAAGGTTCCATCCAAGTGAGACTCTGCCATTTGCATTAATTCCTTTGCATCTTCATCAGACAGGATATCGTTTTTATTAAATTCAATTATTTGTTTTAATGAAGCCATCGGGCTTCTTACATCATGTGCAATAATAGAAATGATACGATTTTGCATTTCAGATTGTTGCTTTAATTTCAACTTCTGCGCTTGAAGCTCTTTGTTGCTTAACCTTAAATCTAAAAGCTTAATTACTTGTTTTGCCAAAACCTTCAAAGCAAACGATTGATCGTCTGTTAAGTGTTGTGGTACAGAGTTTATTACGCACAAGGTTCCAAGCTTTAATCCATTTTTACTTACTAATGGCACACCAGCATAAAAACGAATATTAGGAGAATGCTTAACTAAAGGATTATTGAGAAAACGAGAGTCCTTGCTAGCATCATCTACTTCGAAGATATCTTCATCATTTAATAAAGCATAAGAACAAAATGAGATTTCTTTTACTTTTTCATTTATTTCGATACCAGCTTCTACATTATACCACTGTCTGCCGGTCTCTACCAATGAAATTAGTGAAATAGGAACTTTACAAATTTGTGAGGCAAGTTTTACAATATCATCAAATTCCTCCTCTTTAGAAGTATCCAATATTTCTAAATTATACTTTTCCCAAACTTGCTGCAGCTCTACTGTTAATAATGTAGAATTTTTCATCTTTGATTAATTTGAAGGGTTATTTTCTCATTTGGTGACATAAAACTACATAACCGATTCTTCAATAATCATAACAAATTCAACTATTTTGAACCTTTTAATCCTTTTAGCTTCATTTCATCATAGTTCTATGCTACCTAGTATTCATGGTACTACCACTGCTATCATCCATATTACTACAAAGCTTTCTTTAGACATTCAAAAATCTACCTAGATGATGAATTACATAAAATAAAAAGCCCCTCAGCAAAAATGCTGAGGGGCTAGTTGTCAATTTCTTCAAGAATTACTTATAACAGAATAGCACCTTCTACTAATACAGTAGCTTTATTACTCAATACTTCTACAAAACCACCTTGGATAGTATAGTTTTCATTAGTAGACTTATCTTTCAATATTTTAAGATTACCCTTGCCTAAAGCACTAACCAAAGGGGCATGTTTATTCAAAACCTCAAATAATCCATCAATACCTGGTAGTTGCACGCCGTAAACGTCCCCACTAAATATTTTCTTCTCTGGTGTCAATATTTCTAAAGTCATATACCCTTTGTTAAATAATAATTTAAACCTACATCAAACTTCACTTCTCCATTTCCCCCTTTAGGGAATAGGGGCGAGGCAAGGCTTATTTTGCAGCAGCCATCATTTTCTTACCCTTTTCAATAGCATCTTCCAATGTACCTACAAGGTTGAAAGCTGCTTCAGGATATTCATCCACATCACCATCCATAATTGAATTAAATCCACGGATAGTATCTTCAATGCTTACAAATACACCCTTCAAACCAGTGAACTGTTCAGCCACGTGGAAAGGTTGTGATAAGAAACGTTGTACCTTTCTTGCACGAGATACAGTTAGTTTATCTTCATCACTCAACTCATCCATCCCAAGAATGGCGATGATGTCTTGTAATTCCTTGTAACGTTGTAAGATTAATTTTACACGGTTAGCAGTATCGTAATGTTCGTTACCAACAATAGCTGCATTAAGAATACGAGAAGTAGAATCTAAAGGATCCACTGCAGGATAGATACCTAAATCGGCAATCTTACGACTCAATACCGTAGTAGCGTCCAAGTGAGCGAAGGTTGTTGCAGGGGCCGGATCTGTCAAATCATCCGCAGGTACATAAACCGCTTGTACGGAAGTGATAGAACCATTCTTGGTAGAAGTGATACGTTCTTGCATCAATCCCATTTCAGTAGCCAATGTTGGTTGATAACCCACCGCAGAAGGCATACGACCCAACAAAGCCGATACTTCAGAACCTGCCTGAGTGAACCGGAAGATATTATCTACGAAGAACAAGATGTCCTTTCCTTTACCAGTGCCATCACCATCACGGAAATATTCAGCAACAGTCAAACCACTCAAGGCAACACGTGCACGTGCACCAGGAGGTTCATTCATTTGTCCGAATACGAAGGTGGCTTTACTTTCTTTCAATCCTTCCATATCCACTTTGCTCAAATCCCAACCACCTTCTTCCATGCTGTGTTTAAAGCTGTCACCATAATTCATAATGCCAGCCTCAATCATTTCACGCAACAAATCGTTCCCTTCACGGGTACGTTCGCCCACACCAGCAAACACAGATAAACCACCGTGTCCCTTAGCGATATTATTAATCAACTCTTGAATCAATACTGTCTTGCCCACACCAGCACCACCAAAC
>JANYEX010000094.1 GCA_025359725.1 Chitinophagaceae bacterium
AGTATCAATAAAATCCCTGTTGTCATCAGGGTCATTAAGAAGATGTCTTAATGTTCCAGATTCTGCCCATTTTGAGCATTTTTCTGTAATGAGTTCAAACAGAGAACCCTTGATCTTATTATTAACGAATTTTAAGATCCACCCAGCCTGAAGTGACCGGATTTTGGCGTCTAGATCCCAGCAATCTAAGCCATTGTTGCTTTTTTCTCTGCGCATTTGCTTTTTACCCACTTTGTGTGGGGCAGAGTTCCATATAAAATCAGAGATGATTTTTTCTATCTTCTTAATAACTGTTTCCGGAACAGGAAGTATAGAGGCAACATACCATAGCTTTGAGAGAAGCATGGTTTTGGCTAGCAGGACACGGTCCTTAATAGCTGATGTTCTACCTTTCCAAATGTTGGATGAGGTAATTATGTTGGCAGTAATTCTGTCCCACATAGCTGCATAGTTAGGGTTGATCCCAACAGGGCATCCAAGGTATTTAGATTCCTTGGGAGTAGCATACCCAAGCGATTGGGCTGCTCTAACAATTGTAATGTCACTTGACACCACTTCTGTCTTTTTTTTATTCTGCTTCATGCCTGTAGCAGATTCATATGCACTCAAGTGTTTGAGTGCAATATTGAAATCGTTTAGATTTCTACAAATGATGGCAGTATCATCTGCATATGCTGAGATTTTTTTTCTCATTGCATTTAGTTTGACTCCTTTGAATTCAGGGTCATTAATAATTTGCTGTGTCAGCACTTCTGCTACTATTGTAAATAACAGAGGAGAAAGAGGACATCCTTGTTTGGTGCCTGAGTGAATAGGGATTTCTTCTGTGTTACCCTTGTTCACTTTTATAGTAACTTTTGAGTTAATATAAATTCCTTTGACAGTGTTTATCAGAGGAGTGGGGAAACCGAATGTTTCCAGCATAATGAATAGAGCTTCATGTGAAACTCTATCAAAAGCCTTTTCCAGGTCCAAGAAGATGATACCACCTTCCTTTTTATTATCCAGCTTGTCCATGCAAGCTTGAACTACTATGACATTTTCTCTGCCATCTCTCCTTGGGATGAACCCTTTTTGGTGTTCACCAATGATGTCACTTAGGACACCTCCCAATCTTCTGGCCCAAACATTTAAGATTATTTTGTAATCAGAGTTTGTGAGGGTAATAGGTCTGAATTGACCTGTGTGCCAGACTAGTGACTCCTTATGTAGGAGTACTACTTCATTTAACATAAATGAATTGGGTGCTTTTGCTTCTTTAGCAATGTAGTTAGCAATGAGAGTCAGAAACTTTGCTGACAACCCTGGAAAGTATTTATACATTCCATATTTGAGCCCATCAATTCCTGGTGAGACTCCAGCTTCACAGTCTTTCATGACTGCTTCTACCTCTGATTGGCAAATATCCTTTTTTAGAATATTAACATGCTCTTCAGAGAGGGTCATGTTCATCTTTTTTAAGATGTCCAGCAAAAGATCTTTGTCAATTTGCTTTTTAGCATAAGTTTCCTTATACTTATTCTCAAATAAGTTTTTGAGTGCAGTAGGATCACTGGTCCTTTCTGATTTATCCATCACATCGTCAGATGATGAGAGGTTTTCAATTACCCTATGCTTAGTTGAAGGGGCATGGAAGAAGGAACTATTTGATTTTCCTTCTGTCTGAATCTTGACAAGTTTTTTGCCAAGTTCATATTTCCTGATATCCTCCGCTGTGGAGATACAGTACTCAAGTTTAAGGTTCCTCAAAAGTATAGAGCACTTCTCAGTTAGTGAACCTTTCCTTAGTAGCCTGTTTTCCAGACTAATAATTTTTTTTTCAAGCGCATGCTTGTAAGCCTTCTTACGGAATAGTATTTTATTCCATTTACGGACTCCTGCTTTTAAGGCTTTAACTTTGCACTGTTCGTACAGTTCAAAGAGCATGTCCGAGGGAATGTCGTTTCCCAAAGCCTCTAACTTGTCGTCAAGTTTTTCCCATTTACTTTTAATGGTGGCTTGTACTTCGTCATTTTCCAATGCTTTGTCTGGAAGGTGAAGTTTAGGAGGAGTTTTACTGTCCTCTACACATATTGAGAGTTTTCTCATTGTGTGGTCACTAAAACAAAAGTTAACGTAACTTGTTTTGTGTACTTGCGGCGCTAAGTTAGCACTGCAGTAGATTCTATCGATTCTAGAACCACTCGTTAACTCATGATTCCAATGAGTCATTTTAAATCTATGTTCAGTCTGTGATTGAACATCCGCATCCACTAGGTTATACTCCGTCGCAATTTCTGCGAGAAGACCTCTGTGTGGATCCTTTCTTGCTCTCCCAAGTACGTCTTGGGGCAAGTCTGTCAGGGTACAGTTGAAGTCCCCTGCAATAATTACATTACGTTTGTAATTAATAAGATTTCTAAGCCCTTTTAGGGACTTTTTTGCTCTTCCATCATTTTTGTATGGAGGCACATAGACTGAGATAATATTTTTTATCTCTTCTCCTTGTTGGATTGTGATTCCAACAGCATTGTCTGCTTTAAAGGAGTCTATCACCTTGATCTTAGGATTAATAACTGTAATCCCTGCTTGACCCAGGTTGCATAAATAGGTT
>JANYEX010000112.1 GCA_025359725.1 Chitinophagaceae bacterium
TTCGCGTGTGCATTCGCTAAGTTCTTATGTTTTAAGAAGCTACCCATTTTAAATAGTGGGTAGTTTTTTTGCAAATGATTATTACGTGTTGATGTGCAAAATGTTAGTTGCGTATATTTTAGTACTTTTATTATAGCGAAAACCACACGCCACAGGCGATGCGGTAGCAGCGAAGATAGTAGAGATTTTGGCGTGAACTAGCGGGGTGAGGGGGATGAGAAAGGAAATGTGGTAGTATCGCGTTGCCACACGCGAAACGCGTGCGGCAGCCACGAAGATTGTAATTGTAGCGAATTTAGCGCGGACTAGCGGGGCTAACGCAATATTGTCTATAATGAGTGAGGCTGGGCAAAATGTATTTACTAAAAGAAATGTAAGCAATGGAACACTAAACTTGCCTACAAATTTGCCAGTGGGTAGCTATTTTGTCTTGGCAGCAAGCGGCACACAGCGCAAAACAACAAAATGGATTAAATTACATTAATTAACTAGAACTGTTTCTTTTTCAGCCCTGACTATCGAATGATGGTCAGGGTTTTTTTGTAACTGCTTTTCATTTTAGTATGATTTGGAAGAAATGGACTGCTATAAAATTAATTATGTGAGATAAATAGGGCAGAAGGAAAACTATTTTTTTTTCACTTCCAAAAATTCTGCAAAACCAAGTAAGTCCCAAAATACATTTCCTTGAAGCTTACCTAATTTTATCATTGATAATAAAGCCCTTAGTGGTAACGCTATAATGTAATAATAGTTTCTCCTTGTTCCACAATTTAATACTGTGCAATTATTGGCTTCGAATACTTTCTTTAATTCAGGAACAGAATATAGCCTTACATGGGTATCATCATCTTTAAAATTTAAGGTGCCATACATGGATGGTAACTTTGTACTTTTTATACCAGGATATTCAATATAGAAACGTCCATTTGATTTTAATTTAGGTATTAGTAGAGGCAAAACTTCGTCACCATTATAAAGATGCTCAATTACGTGAGACATTAAGATGCCATCAAAATAATTATCGGGTACTGCCGAATAATCAAGTTTTGTTAAGTCCAATTCATAAAACCCTTTCATCACCCTAAAATCGGCTTCACTATTAGCATAGTCTTTGTTCAAATCTAAACCGTAGTACTCGCAATGAGGAAATATACTGGTTATTTTAGAGGCAGAATGATTTCCTGCACCTACATCTAGTAAGCGGAAAGGGGCATTTTTAAAGCTTCTCTTTAAAAAGCTATACTTTACATTCACTATCTTTCTAACTGTTAAACTCAAACTCATAAAAAATTTTATTATCCAATTCTATAATTTTTCTACCCTGACACAGGAAAAAACTTACCCTGCAATTGTACATCTTTTTCTGGATTTACGCCATTTTTCAATCCTTCATAGCAATTGGTGTAATTAAACATTGTCCCACTCGCGCAAGGTGTGTCGTGAATTAGGTACTCTTATGAAAGAGCGTACTTGAATGTTGTATAGAAGATGGAAGCAGGTCTTCCGCAATGGTTGTGCAAGCGAAGGTTGCAAACCCCCTCTCGGTGCTTGTTTAGTAATGAACTGGTATTGAACGGAAAGAGGAAAAGGCTGGTTAAACTGGTCAGGTGCGAATAAGAGAGATGAATGCAAATGAACCACTGATGAAGTGATGAGATAGAGATATCCATTGTCAAAAGCTACCATTCTTGCGTGGTGGTGAAAAGTTACGGCGGCAACTTGCCTATTGGCTGTAGGGCAATCGTCATGAAGGTGGCATGACTCTTATTCAGGCTTTTATACGGAACACGAGAAGTCCTTATTAGATGGTAAGTGAAGGGCACAAGTGGAACATGTCCATGAGGCTTAATAACGATGCTGGTAAGGATGGCGGATGATGTTGTAGTAGTGACGAAGTTCCTGTAATGGGAATGGAGCGAAGGACATCAATCATATCGTTAAGAATGTTTTGACAACTTTTACAAAGAGAATGACTAAAATGTTTGAGACGCAAACACGGACAGTGCCGATAACGAAAGAGATGGTAAAGGCAGCGTATCGGAAAGTGAGGTCGAACCAAGGAGCGGCGGGTGTAGACAAAGAAAGTCTTCAATTATTTGAAGCGAATCTATTGCCCAACCTGTATGTTTTATGGAATCGGTTAAGTTCTGGAAGTTACTTTCCTAAGCCATTGCGTTCGGTGTCGATACCCAAGGGCAACGGTAAACAAAGGGTGCTGGGCATTCCGACGGTGAGCGACCGTATTGCGCAAGAAGTTGTAAAGAGCTATTTAGAGCCAAGGCTAGAAGCTGTATTCGACGATAATTCTTATGGTTATCGTCCCTTAAAGAGTGCGCATCAAGCATTGGAAGCTGTACAGGTGTATGTTCGGGAGTATGCCTGGGTAATAGACATGGACATTAAAAGTTTCTTTGATGATGTAAGCCATGAGCTATTGCTAAAAGCGATAGACTGCCATGTAACAGAGAAATGGGTTAAGTTGTACATCAAGCGTTGGCTGGAAGCACCAGTACAACAGGCGGATGGTGTACTGGTACCCAAGGCAGGAAAAGGTACACCACAGGGAGGCGTTATCAGTCCTTTACTGGCAAACCTGTTCTTGCACTACGTATTAGACAAATGGTTGCATAAAAACTATGCAGGCATTGCATTTGTACGTTATGCAGATGATGTTATTGTACACTGTCACTCGGAGGAAGCAGCGAAACAACTATTGGAAGCGATACGGTTGCGTTTATTGTCGTGTCAACTAAGCTTGAACGAAGAGAAAACCAAACTGGTTTATTGCCAAAACTATCGAAGGGTAAAGAAGACAAGTTTTGGAAAGAAGTTTGATTTTCTAGGCTTCACCTTCAAACCAGCTACAGTGAAGTCCAAGAAGGACGGCAAGCTGTTTTTAGGTTATGGCTGTGCCATCAGTCAGTCGGCACAAACGAAAATAGTTGAAGGTTGGCGCAACCAAAACTGGCATCGTAGGAGTGCATTAACCATACAGCAGATTGCCAAGGATGTAAATGCCCCAATGCGGGGTATTATCCGATATTATGGCAGGTTCAAGCTATGGGCATTGCAACGGTTGATGCGGCACTTTGAGTTTAGGTTGGCAAAATGGGTATTGAATAAGTACAAGAAATTTAAGTACAGTTACAGTAAAGCCTATCAATGGATAAAAGAGCTAAAGCGAAGCTATCCAACGATGTTTTATTACTGGACTGTTTTTAAGCATGTTTGATGATATGATACGAGCCGTATGAAGTGAGA
>JANYEX010000127.1 GCA_025359725.1 Chitinophagaceae bacterium
CATCTGCCGCCTTGTTAAACTGTTTCGACCATTGGTCTTCCCCTTTTATTGCTTTTACAGGTGTAACCATTATACTGCTGGTATCTTCTCCCACGCTATCAAACCACTCCTTGCTTTTATATATCTTGTCCCCATAATAAGTCCTGTTCTGCCATTGGCTCCAGTTCTCCTTAAAGACTGTCAGGTCGCTTTCAGATGCCTTTGTCAGTACGATACTTTCAGTCCCTTCCCGTTTCCAACCCTTGATTCGCATGATTAGTTGTTAGTGGTTAGATATTATAATTATTATGTTGTAATTTGCAAATGATTATTCCTAACAACTAATAACTAAGTTGGTCTCCCATAATCCATCACAGGATGACGCTCGAATGGGTTTACTGTTTCATCAAATATGTAGCGATAGGTAACCAAGTGGCGGCTTTGTTTGCCATTCAATCCCTTATAAATATTAATCATTCTCGGATTCCAATCTCCTGCCCAGCCCATTTCGTACTCGTTATACCAACCCTTATTTTGAACGTACAAACCTACTTCCTGAATAATAAAACTATCTATCCCTATTGCCTGAAACTTAGGAATTACACCAAACGCTAGTCCAGTTGCCTTCTTGCAATACCCCGTTTTCTTCATCCAGAGGAGTCTTAGTTTTTCTATCAACCCTAGTTTCCCTTTAAAGTGTTTGAAGTATTCGTTAATGTCGGGGATGTTTATAAACATCGCAATGGGGTCCTCTTTATAGTAGGCAAACCATACAATCCGCTCGTCCATAACGGGTTTCATTTGGTTAAACAACTTCACCACGTCTGCTTTACTAATCTCTTTTGCCTCGCCATGTTGCGCCCAAGCTGTGTTGTAAACGGTGGCAAAGTCGCCCGCATATTTCTCAATATGTTTCAAATCTACATGCCTCGCACTATATTCTGACTTAGCCTTAAACTTAGCGTGACGCTCAATTATCTTCTCAGAAAAAGGCGCATCCACTTCCATGGTATAGAAATATTGGTTGTAATAATTCTTAAAACCATACCCTTCCACCAATTTCTGGTAATAATTTGGGTTAAAAGCCATGCCATAAACAGGCGGTTTACTGAAACCCTCAATTAATAGTCCCCACCATTTGTCCCTATCGCCAAAGTTTACAGGCCCATCCATTGCCTCTGCGCCCTTAGATATTAACCATTCTTTTGCCGTATCAAACAACAGATTAGCCGCATCCTGACGATCTATACATTCAAAAAAACCAACCGTTCCCGTAGGAAAATCAGTTCCTTTGCTCACATACATTTCGCTAACAAAAGCGGCAATTCTACCAATAGTCTTCCCTTTATCATCCGTCAAAATCCATCTTATTGCCTCGCCGTGCTTAAAATGTTTATTGAATTTAGGATTAAAATAATCTCTCACCTCATTATCCATTGGGCGGATATAGGCGGGGTTATGTTTATTCAGCGTAGCATTTAGTTCTATAAATTCCCTTTCGGTAGCCGCATTCGTAACTTCTAATATTTGCATGAGGTTGCTTTGCCACAAATATAGGAGAAACGAATTAGGCGGGTTGCGGTGGGATAAGAAAGCGCCCGATTTAGCAAGACAAAAAGACACCACCTATTTTGATTCAACTTCAAACACCAACTTTTTAACCTACGACAGTGTTTACACCCGTGATTGTTGCCTAAATACAGGACAACTACCCGATAGCTGAAACGGTATTTATTGGGTAACAAGCAACACAATTACCTCAGTAATTGCGAGGGATACGACAACCAGCACCATATTGTCACTTACTAGTCACAATTTAACCGTCTATAATAAGACACTAAACTACGATACGCTTGGTAGCACAGTTGAAGAATGGACCTTTCTTGTAAGGTAAGATTGTTCTAAATAAATATTTTAAAACTACCTGAGGTCTATCATGGCTTTGGGTAGTTTTTTTATAGCTACAACTAACATCCAAAAACTAAAAACTATCTAATACATTTGCCGCGATGAATATGATGACGATTAGAACGGTTTTCCTTTGCCTATTGGTTTGTTTGCTGGCTTGCAATGAGGAAAATACCAAACAAGAAACTACTACAAAAACGGATAATGTGGCGGCAACTCCTGCCTCCGACGAAATTATTGAATCGGGACAGAGTCTGTTTTTGCAACGTTGCGCTTCGTGCCATGCTGTAAATATGGACGTTACTGGACCTAAACTAAAGGGTGTAGCTAAGCGTTGGAAAAACAAAACCACCCTGTATGCCTTTATCCGTAACTCGCAAGAGGTAATTAATACCCAGAAAGATCCTTATGCTGTAGCCCTTTTTACTAGGTATAACAAAATACAGATGCCGCCATTTGCCTCCATTAGCGACGAAGAAATTGGTAATGTATTGGCCTATATTAAAAATGCGGAAGCGAGTAAATGAGTAGTAAGTAATAAGTTGTAGGTATTAAGTAAGAACTTGCAACTAATTACTCAGTACCTATTACCTAAAACTTAGTACTTATGTCTTACCTCAAATACTTCTTCTACATAGCTTGGAACTGGAATATTACTATTGCTATTTACATTATTTATCATGAGATAAAAGGCGAAAAGAAATATGGAATTAATACCATTGGCATTGATAACCTAGAGGAACTGGATAATAAACACCTAGATAATGCAACCATATATATGCCTGCCATTTACCCTATGCTTGAAATGATTTTTGAAAAAGTAAACGTGGGAAGCCTTAATCATCTGTTGGATATTGGCTGCGGAAAGGGAAGGGCAATTTGTGTGGCTGCTGCTAAGGGATGCAGGAAAGTGAGCGGTATAGATTTCTCTAAAGAGCTTTGTATGGATGCCCTCAACAACTTAACTATCATACAACAAAACCATCCTGCCTTGCAAGCCAAAGTTATCAATAGCGATGCATACACTTATCAAATACCTACCGATGTAGATTGTATATTTCTCTTTAATCCTTTTGATGATTACCTGATGAAGGGTGTAGAAAAAAATATAGAACAATCATTGAGGCAGAATCCTAGACCACTCAAGATTATTTATGCTAATCCCCTTTGCAAATCGCATTTTATTGATGCAGGGTTTACAGAAACCTTCCATAGCAAGAAGATGCGCTATATAGAAGTAAGTATTCTGGAGAAATAAGTAAATGCCACAAAGACTCAAAGCTTCAAAGTAGCACAAATCTTTTTCTTGTCTTTAAAACTTAGTGCAACTTTGTGTTTTCGTGCCTTTGTGGCA
>JANYEX010000217.1 GCA_025359725.1 Chitinophagaceae bacterium
TTTAGATTTAATTTAACGATAGAGCTACTACATGAAATTGCCATAAAATGTTGTTACTACTCTAACTCATTTTATAGGGTATTTATTTCCTTAACTTAATGACATTGCCCTAAAGGGGGTTCTTGGACGTTGATTACTTGATGATAGGTTGTTTGTATATAAAGCCCCTTTAGGGGTTGGGGTTTACCACCCTCCATTCTGCTGAAAGTTTGGATTAGTACCTCCGTATAAATCAATTTCCACTTGAGGAATAGGGAATAAAGTATCTTTCAAACTAGCTGCTGCTTTTGGATTTCCTGGCATACTTTGTACAGCATTTAAGTAATACTGCCCAGGGCCTTTATCTGTTCTGCGTACCAAATCGAACCAGCGTTGACTCTCTTGAATAAACTCTCTCCTGCGTTCAGTAAATACTGAATCTCTGAAATCAGATTGATTCAACCCAGTTAAATCATAAGTATGATTGGTGTAGTTACCACCAGAAGTATAAGAGTTGAAGGCGCGGCTTCTTACAATATTGATAGCATTGTACGCATCGACAGTAGGGCCACCATTTAGTTCATTTAAGACTTCAGCATACAAAAGCAATACTTCTACATAACGAATTACTGGGAAATTAATCTTGCTATTTGCTGCTTGGTTACTGGCTAAGGCAGTGGTAAAGCCAGTGCTTTGGTCAACAAACTTCAAGAAATTATACTGAGGCCATTTAACCCATTTCTTAGTTGATTGATTAAATAAAGAATCATAGAACGTAGCAGTACGGCGTTGGTCATTAACATTAAATAACTTCTCGACCACACTTGCATCAGCAGGGATATCAGCTGTGTACGCAGATGTTGCCCAAGTGAAGGAACTGATTGTGTTGCTACTAGTAAAGCCACCAACTGTACCATTAAACTGTGCAGAAAAGATGTGCTCTTTGCCATTTTTGGTAGCTGCCTGAAACGCATCGGAGAAGTTAGCAAACAAATCATATCCATAGTTTCCACTAAAACTTGCACCTGAGAAGCCTGCAGTTCCTGTTGTAATCACTTTCTCCAATTCAATTTTAGCATTACCCCAGTCCTGACGAGTTACATAAACTTTAGCTAGTAAAGCGTGCGCAGCACCACTAGTTACTCTGCCAAGGTCTGCACTGGCATAAGAAGTTGGAAGGGTAGTAGCATCAGTTAAATCAGCGATAATTTGCTTATAAACTGAATCTTTAGGTGCCCTATCTACTTTTAGAGTCGATAAATCCAATGAAGTGATGTCATGGAAAACTAGAGGTACGGGGCCATAAAGGCGTACTAGGTTAAAATAATCCAATGCACGTACAAACTTAGCTTCATTAATAAGGGTTGCCTTTGAATGACTTGGGTCATTAAATACCGTGTTAGGAATAGTGGCAATTTTATCAATCGCGATGTTTGCCTTGTTAATTCCCCAATATAATTGTGTATATATCTTTTGAATTCTACTGTTCTGCGTAGCATAAGTTGCCGTTCCAAGTGCGCGTACATCAGGATTTGTATTAGAAGGACTATACACTTGGTTGTCGCTAGGGTTATCCACCAATAGGTTTAATTGACGACCATATAATGGAAAGTCGTTTAACTGATCGGTTGTAAGCGTACTATATACGGCGGTTACTGCTGCAATTGCTTCTCCTTGTGTTTTATAAAAATTGTTGGTTGTGAGCAACCCTGCTGGATTCTCATCCAGTTTATTGCACGAAGAAAACAAGCTAAGTGCTGATAAACCTATTGCTGATGCTATTAATATTTTGTTCATTATTACGTGTAATTAAGTTATTAAAATGATTTGTTTTTGTTTACCCCTTTTAGGATTTAAAATCCTAAAAGGGGTTCTTTGTATCCTAGAAGGTTACATTAATTCCTGCCAAGAAAGACTTGTAGCGTGGATACACACCTAAATCAACACCGGGTGTAAGGTTATTCTGATCGTAGAAGTTAGCTTCTGGATCTTGTCCTCTGTAATTGGTGATTGTCAAAAGGTTCTGAGCAGTTACATAAAAGCGAATTTGCTTAGCTAACACCTTTCCTGCTATTGCTGTAGGGAAATTATACCCAAGCGTCAGAGATTTTAGACGGATGTATGAACCATCCTCTACATAAGTATCTTCAACTTGCATTACAGGAGAGTTGGTAACCTTTTGGAATTTTCCGTGAGGATTTGCAATAGAATCCCATCTATCCAGAGCATAAGCAGAAACGTTTGTACTTGGTGTTGTTTTCTCCAATTGTTGCTCTAACAAGTTAAATATTTTGTTGCCAAATGACCCTTGAAAAGAGAAAGACAAGTCGAAATGGTTATAGGTAAGGGTGTTGTTTAAGCTAGCTGTAAACTTAGGTTGTGCGCTACCAAGGCTATGCTTATCAGAAGCGTTGATGGTTGCACCAGTAAGTCCATTGGCATGTAAATATTTTCTGTCGCCTGTAACTTGTGATACACCAGCGAGTTTAGGAGCAGGGGTAGCACCATAAACATCAGCTGTGGTTAATAACCCAGATGTACTGTAGCCCCAGAAAGTTCCAACTGGCAAACCAACCTTAACTATTACAGGAGATACCTGACCAGTAGGGGCAGTCGGTTGAAATGACTGTGTAGGACCTAGACTAAGTATGGTACTTTTATTTGAAGCATAAATGATAGTTGATTTCCAAGAAAAATCTTTGTCTTTGATATTCTCTGTTGTCAATGTCAATTCTATTCCTTTATTCTCTAGGCTTCCTATGTTCTTTGCAACAGTAGAATACCCCGTTGATAATGGAATCAAACCACCACCACTTACATATAAGTCGGAAGTTCTTTTTAAGTAGATGTCAGCGGTAAGTAGTATGCGGTTTTTAAGAAAACCTGCATCTATACCTGCATTGTATTGTGTGGTAGTTTCCCAAGAAAGGTCAGGATTTGCAGGGCTATTTGGTGCCAGACCAAGATTTCCTGTAGAACCGGAACCAATATAATAGCCATAACTAGCCAACGTTTGCAGTGAACCATAAGCTGGGAAGTTTGAATTACCTACACTACCTGCACTCAATCTAACCTTTAAGTTACTTAATGTATTGTCATACTTTTTCAAGAAGTTTTCGTCTGAGGCATTCCATGAGAAACCAACCGCAGGGAAGAAGCCCCACTTTTTGTTTGTTCCTAACGGGGAAGCACCATCATATCTGCCTGATAGAGAGAAGTTGTATTTATGATCAAATGAATAGTTTGCACGACCTAACCAAGAGTTACGCGTTTGTAAAGACTCTCCTGTTCCAGTTGCAGGTCTTGTCGCGCCGTAGGAAAGGTTATTATACCCTGTACCATCAGATATAAAAGTCTGCGCAGCAGCTATCAGGTTTTCAACTTTTTGATACTGTGTTGTGTATCCCGCAAGTAAGTTGAAATAGTTTTTATCTACTTTGAAATCGTACGTTAAGGTATTCTCATTCAGCCAACTCCAATAACTAATTGTCGCAACAGAACCATAACCAGGTGTTTTACCACTACCGTTACCCGCATTAGTGTATGATGGCGCATAATAGTTAAGCTTGGTATTTAAAATATCTGCCCCAGCAGTTGTTTTAAACTCAAGTCCTTCAATAATCTTATAAACAGCAGAGAAGTTGCCCAATACCCTGCTTATCTTGGTTTGGTTGGTGGTTGAGGCAATGTCCTGTAATGGGTTATCTGTTTTAGATACTGTATTAATGATATTCGTGGTTGAGTTCAATATGGGTTGAAAGGTAGTATTATAAGTTCCATCTTTGTTAAACGCTGTTTGTAAAGGATTAGCTTGATACAAAGAAGAGAATGCATTTGTATAGGTAGTAGGGTCATTATAAGAACTACCTGTTACCTTATCCTCTAGAGTGTTGCTACCAAAGATGCTAGAGTTGAATTTGAGACGAGAGGATATATTCTTCTCGTAGTTGAACCTTCCAGAATACCTTTTAAAATCTGTACCAAGTACAATACCATCCTGACTAAAGTAATTGCCAGAAAGTGAATACCTCGATTTCTCATCGCCACCATAAATACTTAACTGATGGTTTTGAGTTGAGTTAGACTTTAATGCAGCTCCTGCCCAGTCCTGATTAAAACCCGCTGCTGCCAATGAATCTATATAAGCCTTGTTTGGTGCAAGTGCAGCTTGGATGCCTGGTGTAGCCTTGTATAAATCATCAAATAGGCTAGCCCACTGTTTACCATTCAATACATCCACCTTTTTATCTACTTGCTGAGTGCCATAAGATGCACTGTAGTTAACATTGTTTGAGCCTTTAGTTCCTTTTTTGGTAGTAATAATAACCACCCCATTAGCACCACGACTACCATAAATAGCTGTTGCCGCAGCATCCTTAAGGATATCAATAGTTTCAATATCACTTGGGTTAATTGTTGCAAGACCATTTGATGAAACACCAGATACGGTAGTTCCTGATGTTGCAGGCAGATTTACAAGGTTATTGTCATTGTAGTAGATGAATCCATCTATTACATATAAAGGGTCATTGCCAAAGCTCAAGGAGTTTCCGCCACGGATTCTGATGCTTGCCGTAGCACCAGGTTGCCCAGAACTAGAGGATACAGCTACCCCAGCAACTGCTCCTTGCAATAAATTATCGAAAGAGGGAGTTGTACGATCGAAGGCCTCTTTTGGAACAGAGGCAATAGAACCTGTTACATCCTTTTTCTTTTGGGTACCATAACCAATAACTACCACATCGTTCAGTAGAGAGGATGATTCTTTTAGTGTTATCGTAATTGGTTTTGCTTCTGTTACTAACACCTCTTCTGTTTCGTAACCTACATAACTAATAATGTAAGTTACAGGTACTTTTTGTCCTGTTACGAACTGAAAGTTACCTTTCAAATCTGTACTTACTTCGTGCGTAGTACCTTTAATATGTACGGTAGCACCCGCCAACGGTGTCTTGTACTTTGCGTCTATTACCTTACCATTAAGGGATAGATTGTTGTTTTGCGCGTATGTTGCCGTTGTTACCAATGCAACAAGAAAACCTAAGAATAACTGCTTGTAAATGTTTGCTCGATTCATGTTCTTTTTTTGTTTATGTCTATTTTTTAAGTAGACTATCTTTTGTCGGCTTAACCCCCGTTAGCAACATTGCTTATATTTTAATGCGATACCTATATGCTTGAAACTAGGGGATGTGCGACTATGAAATTTAATACACAGGGTTTCCTACGTTTGTAAATAATTTAATTATATACCTAATAGCAACTGGTAACTTACACAGCTAACCAACCACCGGAAATCTGCATAGAGGTTACACAGTTGCCGTTAGGTTTACGAAAAGTGAGTACTAATGATGATGAGAGATTAAGTTATAGTGAAATGACTTGGCATAAATACCAA
>JANYEX010000232.1 GCA_025359725.1 Chitinophagaceae bacterium
CGGTTGGGAAGATTTTGGAAAGGATTTTAAAGCCCTCGAAGAAAAAGATATTACATCGGGAATCATCAAAAAAGATGCCCCCATCTTGGTATGCAACTGGTTTCCTGCCGGACATCTGCTTTTTTATGTAGCTAGGCAAACGAGGCAACCCTTATTAGGAATTGGCAAGTTGACGGATATACACAAATTTGCCTGGCTAAATAAGATTATGCCGCCTGTTCATATAGGTGATGATGCTTATTGCATCGTTCCGTCCAATCTTCCATTCAATGTTCAAGAAATTTATGGGGCATATTATACAACTATACAGCCGCCAACAATTATCCATCAGGTGCGGGCGGGTAAGATGGTTCGATATTTCAAAATTTATCGTTTACACCAGTGCAAGGAATTGCCGCCTTTGTTTGGCACATCTTCTTTGTAGAGCATTATCTTTCTCTATCTTTTTTCTCTTTTAGCTAAAAAAGAACCAAGAAAATGCCGCAATAAATAAGATTTCATGAAAGAAAATTAGCTTTATTAATAATTGTCAAAACTGCTGAAAGTGTTTGTAGCAAAGGGTTCTGCAATAAATAAATTCTTTATTAACTGAAAAGATAAGCAACATCATCCTTGGTGAGTTTCTTCACGAAGCCATTTTCATCGCTAATTAAATCGGCACTTAAAGACTTCTTCTTTTGTTGCAGCTGCAATATTTTTTCTTCAATAGAATCCTTACAAATCAACTTATAAGCAAACACGCTTTTTTGCTGACCTATACGATGCGTTCTGTCAATTGCCTGTTGCTCGGTGGCGGGATTCCACCACGGATCAACCATATATACATAATCGGCGGCGGTTAAGTTTAGCCCCACACCACCTGCTTTTAGGCTTATCAAGAATATTTTCACCTCATCATTTGCCTGAAAATCTGCCACTACTTTTTGGCGGTCGGCAGCCTTTGTACTTCCATCAAGATAATAAAAATCTACCTTCCTTTTAGTCAATTCAGCCCCAATCAATTCTAGCATAGTGGTAAACTGACTAAACACCAATGCCTTATGATTGCTAGAATTTTCTTCAATCTCACGCATCAATTCATCAATCTTAACGCTAACATTTGGATAGGCTTCTTTCTCATTCAGTATGGCAGGACTATCGCATATCTGGCGCAATTTGGTAAGCCCACTCAGGATGAATATTCCCGCTTTTGCAAAGCCCTCCTTCTCAATCTTTTCCATGATATTCTTGCGATACTCATCCCTAAAACTGTTATAGATGGTACGTTGCTTGCCCTCCATCTCGCACCAGAGAATGGTTTCTGTTTTATCGGGCAAATCCTTAGCCACCTGTTCTTTTGTTCGGCGAAGCATAAAAGGATAAATCAATTTGCGCAATTCATCCGTTTTCTCTTTGTTGTTATCCCTATCAATTGGATTAGCAAATTCCGTTTTAAAGAACTCCATATTACCCAAAAGCCCAGGGTTGATAAAGTTGAATTGAGAATATAAATCGAAGGTATTGTTCTGTACGGGCGTACCACTTAGTATCAATCTATTGCGCGCTTTTATCAATTGTGCCGCCTTGGCAGTCTGCGATAAATGGTTTTTTATAGCCTGACTTTCATCAAGAATTATGTAGCCAAACTTATACTGTATCAACTGTTCTATATCGCTACGCAATAAACCATAACTGGTTATTACAATGTCGGCATTCAATATATCATGCTCGTTAAGCTCTCTGTCGTTACCATAATGTATATAGTAAGTAAGGTGCGGCGCAAATTTATCTATCTCCGTTTGCCAGTTGTAAATAAGCGAGGTAGGGCAAACTATCAGGTGCGTTTCGCCCTTGTGTTTTAGCTGCATGGCACTAAGGAAAGTGAGTGTTTGCAATGTTTTACCAAGCCCCATATCATCCGCCAAACAGCCACCCCAGCCCATTTCGTCTAGCACACTCATCCACTGAAAACCAGATTTTTGATAGTCCCTCAATGTGGCCTTTATGTTGGTAGGCAGCTTTACTTTCTTTACATTATCAATGTTTTTAAGGCGTTCTTTCTTGGCTAATATTTCCTCGTAAACCTCTTCATTATTCTCCTGTTCGTGCAGTTGGTCTATCACTGTCCAATGCAATTTACTAACCTGCATTGAGTCGTCCTTCACTGTACCCATTTTCATCAGCGAAGCAAATTTCTTAATCCACTCATCGGGTAACATACCTAAAGTGCCATCGCTTAACAAAACAAATTGTTGCTTATTGATTATGGCTTTTCGCAACGTTGCCAACGGAACAACTTGGTCGCCATAGCTAACATTCATCCGTATATCGAACCAATCAGTGCCGCTACCCGCCTTAAAATCCATTACTGGTTTATTGGTGTTGTATTTAAATTTCTTAAGGTCACTAAATCCGAAAACAGGAATATCCATCTCCTGCAATTGTTGATACATGGTCAAGAACCAATTCTTTTTCATCACCTCATCAAAGTGTAGATAAAAGTGTTCGTTATTCTGACCATTAAAGGAAGGATGCAACAACCGTAAATTCTCTATCAGCTTATTCTCTTCTTCCAGATTACGGGTAATGTTTAATAGCTTATCGCCCAATTCCAGCGTAGTAATTTCCTCTCTGTCATTATCCATTTCGTATTCATCGTACAACCACTTTGGCGAAATGATAAGATATTTTTCGTTTAATTCACTCAAATAAACACGAGGCTCTGGGGATGGACTAATGGTTTCGGTAGTAATTACATCGCCCATATCTATGGGAAACTTGGAGGCAAGAGGTAGCACAATCTTGTTGATGAAATCATTTTTTGCCGCAATGGGAACAATCAATTTTCCTTCGGGTAAATACTTTTTTATTTTATTTATTCCTGAGGGAATAAAATAAAAGACATCTTTATGCAGCATCAAATATTTATGAATCGTAAAATCTTTGATGACTATTCCAGTTTCTTTATCATTAATTTCTACCTCTAGCGAAATAGTTTTATCATTCTGATTGAGGGCAACTTTATACTCTAAGGGGATGTTTACAAAACGACAAGGAATTGCATTCTTCTTAGAAAAACTGCTTCCATCGGGCAGGTAATACAATTGTTTCCAATTAGCTAGATGAGGCGCAATTTCCTTTAGCGTATTGATGTATTCTATGTTGATTAGTTCCAACTGCTTGGCATCCAAGTTTCTGTAAGGCTGCGAGTCGCTAATGTTATATGCGTTTGTATTCTCTCGCAGCATCCTTACTATATTTTCCTCTACAATATTGAACAAAGCATTTTGCAGGGCAGTAGGGGCATTATTAAAAACCGACAAGTCTTCTTTTGTTTTTAGCTTGTTGTTTGTGTAAGTATATTTTTCTCCCTTTTGGGTAATTTTAAAACTATCCAACCTAAACCCATTACTTGCACTTTGGTTAAGATTAAATAGAATGGCAGTATCAAAAGGGTCTGCTGGTTTATCATTGTCTGTAGTAGCTGTTTCAACAATAGTTGCTTGTATATCATTGATAGACTTTACCTTTTTTACAGGAAGCCGTTGGGTTATAGTTTTCCAATCGGGGTTTACTTCAGAATAGATAGGCAATAATCCTTTGGGCTTAAAAGAAAGCGCGATATTGCCATGATAATCGAAACCAAACTTAAACTCATTTGCAAGTTCGTCCTCGGTGGTAATGCCGTAAGGTGCCAGTAATACGTTCTTTTCGGTAGTAAAATCCTCGAATTGGTTGAAATAATATTTGCCATTACTTGTTTGCAATTTTAGCATCAAACCCGAAATATGAAAACAAGGTTCTATTGCCTTGAAAGCTTTGCAATTACAGCCAACAATAAAATGATTCTTTTTATTAATCTTTTGAATAAAGGTTTTTGTATTGGTCTTTTTATGAAACATATCAAAACGCTTGCCTTCGTCAGACATCTTGATTAAGCATTCGGAGTAAGAATTAAGCAGGTTGATGGCTTTGCCTGAATACGGCATTGAATACACACTCCAATAGTCAGGCAAAAAATTCATTTTGTATTCCATGCCAATGATTTGCAACTCTTCCTCTTTGGGTAATAGGGTAGAGGCGGGCTTGGCAATGCCGTCTTTTAGTAGTTGTACATAAGCAGCCGTTTTTGCGGCAGCGGCAATGTCTGCCTCCGTTCTTACGGGCTTCGCACATTCCATAGCCACGGCGGCAATATGCTTGCAGGTATCTAAATTTTCTAGATAATAGTAACAAGAACAAATCGAATGTACTTTATTGGTTTCATCAATTCGAATTTCTACTTCATAATCTTCTGCGCTAGACCCTTTTATATGTGCAAGTATTTGCCCTGCGTCACCCAGCTTTATTTCTGTAACCCTATTCATGACTGACTTTCCACGGGCAGTCATGGTCTTTGTAATATCGTTTGCAACAAACCCTTTTAAAATAGCTTTTTGTTCGGTGCTTAAATCAATCATAAAATTCATATTATCTTCTCAATCCAAAGGTTCTCTCTGAATCCTACGAAAGTAATTCAATACAGGTAAGGGTATTCTGGTGAGAAATTAACAATTGGTGTATAAAAGCGTATTAAGCCCTTTAGAATAATGTCATTAAGTTAAAGTTTTGGAGGGTGTAATTTAAACTGTGTCAATTGCTTTTGTGGTTTTATCGATAAAACCTGTCATTTTTATACCATTTCACTCAGCTTTTTCTCCCTCTATTCCCTATAAATAAACCTTCGGGGAATATGGTACGGCGTTAAAAAAAATTTTTCTTTTTACCTTTTAAAATTTGCAGAAATTGCAGAAGCAGTCTTAAAACTTCGTGGTTTATCAGTTAGTCAAAAAATTGTTAAAATCCGTGCAATAGTGGTTGCAACAACCTCAACTCGTCTTAGACAACCCCCGACCTGCGTTGGCAGTAATAACTGCAGCCGTAATCCTTCTGGAAGAAAAAGAAGCAGATGTAGAAGCAGATGTAGAAGCAGGTGTAGAAGCAGGTGTACACAACGCTGTAACCATAAGAGATTTGCAAGAAATAGTAGTGGACAAATTAATGGTTACTTTTTTGGCTTATGTGCTTGGTATAATCCGTTTAGAGTAATGGCAATGTAGGAATAGGCGTAAGTCGATAGTAGTAAGTCGTAAATAGAAAAGCCCTTAAAGAACTAGCTTTAAGGGCTTTTCTATTTACGACTTACTACTCATCACTAATTCCTCTTATCCATACCCCAAGTAAGTTTTTCGCGAAGGGTAGAAAGGAAAGAGTTTTCGTTTAATTTGATAAGATTGGCATCGAAGGATTCTTTTTTTACTGCCAGCTGAATTTTCTTATCTACAATCTCCCTGCGGGCATCCAAAGCACAAATAAACTCATCGGCTCTGCTTTCTATCTCAAAGGAAATAATGCTAGAATCGGCAACAACAATGCTTCTAACATTCAGGTTGTGCGGTGCTACGGGGGTAAGCACAAAGTTTTTAGAATCTGGAAAGACAATAGGGCCAGTACAGCTAAGGCTGTAACCTGTAGAACCTGTTGGGGTAGCTACGATAAGCCCATCGGCCCAAAAAGTATTTAAAAACTCACCGTTTAGGTACGTATGAATCTTAATCATGGGCGAGGTATCCCTTTTGTGGATAGAAAACTCATTAAGCGCAAAAGGACTATCGCCAAACAACGGAATGTTAGCATCCAGATGGATAAGGCTACGTTTATCGGAAATAAAAGTATGGTTTACGATGGCATCAACCGCCATAGCTACCTCGTTTCTACTGATGTTTGCTAAGAAACCAAGCCGTCCAAAGTTGATTCCCAACAACGGTATTCTTTTTTCACGAACAATGGTGGTAGCATCTAGTATAGTACCGTCTCCGCCCAAGGTAATAAAGCATTCTATGCTTTTGTCTAAATCGGCGTAACCATCAAAAGCGGTAACATTTTCCAGTAATGGCGTAGGAAGGTTATATTGGATAAGTAAGAGCCTGAAAATTAAAACCTCTATTTTATGTCTTGCCAGCTCCTCTAGTAAAATCAATAAGGGAGCTTCCTGCGCCTGATCCAATCCTCTACTATATATGGCAACTTTCATAATTTTTTATTTAATAGTTTCAATAAATCATACGCCAGCTCCTGAAAATAAAATTAATGCGCATGCAAAAATAACCCATGCTGACCTAATTGATTGAAACTAACCTCGAACCGAAATGCTAAATCGTAGATCGACACAATATCCAAACCAATACCACCTGTGTAAAGCAGCTGATTGGTTAACATACTATTGCCTGGATAGTTGCTATGGGCATAACCAACATCGCCATACATTTTCAAGAAAAAACGAAATGGTATCTGGTTATAATTTTTACTGTTTAGGTGTGTATGCAGCTTGTATTTAAAAATTTCTCTGAAAAGGGTAGCTTGCCCAATAGCACCCGCATCACCATCAATTACGTAATATTCTAAACCTCTCAAAGATGAATTATTGGAATAGCCAAACAATTGTTGATTGATAAAATAATCGTTTGAAGGGCTTTTAACTATGGCAGATGCCGCAAGCTTAAAATAGGTTTTAGGCAAAACAGGAAAAACGTATTGCCCGCCTACACCCGCTTGCCAAAGGTTGGTGGTCTTATCTAATCCTCTTTTATAAATGTACGCGTCAAAAGAATACCCTTTTGTAGGATAGGCATTATAATCGAGATTGAGATAGCGGATGCGATAAGTAAAATCTATAAATTGAAACTCGGTTTTATTATTGGGGAAATAGTTGTGATTGGCAAACAATACAGTATCAGCAATAGATTCGTGGGTAAAGGAAACCCTAAAAGAATGTCGCCAATGTTGATCTGGACGATAAGAATAAGAAATATCGGCTCTGCTAAAGGATAGCAAATTGTTGTTACTCTTTATAAATGTTTGCTTATTGTAGTTGGTGGACTCTGTCAATTCTTTTTGGGTGAGGTGACTATAGCCAACATCAAAACCATGTTTCAGCGATTTATTAAAGAATGGTAGGGTATAGCGAAGGCTTATTTGCTGGGTATAGCCATTTATCAACCAAATATTTAATGGGTCGTTATGACCAGTCAGGTTATATTGGGTAAACTGAATTCCATAGTTAACTCTGCTTAAATCTCTATGTTCTGTTACCCACCACTGGTTAAAGTTTCTATCCGCTAGGGTAAAATAAGGTACAGGAAACAAATACCACCGTTCTTTTACTTCTACTTTTATCGTAACAATATCGCCCGTTCTGTCGGAGGTAGTGATATTAGTTTCAATAAAAAGAGCGGTATTGTAAACTTGGTTACGGCTAATTTCAATTTGCTTTTGTAGTTCGGCAGCAGATATGATGTCACCCCTTTTGATGGTCATTTCCCTAAGGATGATACCAGCTTTGGTGCGCCTATTACCCGATATTTGAATATCTGCAATTAATATTCCGTCCTTTTTTGAAGAATCTATGCCAGACAAACCAATAGTTGAGGTTGCATTCTTCGAACTATCTTTTTGTGCTACCGACGAGGTAAGCACTAACAACAAAAAAAAGATACCTAGCCAATGTCGCATTAAAGAAGGGATGATGTTGTGATTGTAGAATTTGATTTTTGGTATCTAAATATTCAAATAGGTCATCAGGTGGTTGTAGTTGTCTTTTAGTTCGTTTGTAAATTGTTCCTCACCAAAATAATATCTTATTATGTATTCAAACCTATGGAAGGTGGCTATTATATCACTAATCTCAACCCTATTTACCTTTACAGATACAATAACCAACCCTGTGTCTGGCTCGGTGTAGGTATTTAGTTGGGTAATGTAAGCATCATTGGTTTCTACCAAACGACTTATCTCGCCAAAGGAATAGTTGCGCCTATCAACTTCCAGAACAATGATACCGCCAGGTTCAACAGTGCCAACATAGATAGACAATTGTTCTAACAAGGCATTGGAAGTAACCACACCCAAGTATTCTTTCGAATCATTTACAACAGCAACAAGCGTATTGTTAGCCTCGACAATTGCTTTTAAAGCAGATAAAAAGAACTCATCTTTCTTAACAGAAATAATATCGAAGTTGCTTTGAAGTGTGGCAATGGTATTCTCTTCGTCGGCGTCTAAGAGATTTTCTTTAGAAACTGAACCTGTAAAAATTTCATTTACAACAACAGGTAAATCTTGAATTTCGTAGTCGTCCATTAGTTGCAAAGCAAAGGATACCTTGTCCGTCAAATGCAGCGTTGGGTAATCTCTTTGTATAATTTGTGCAACTAACATTTTTCTATTTTTTAAGTTCTGCCTTGTGTCTTACCAAAAAGTTATTTAGTATTTCATTGAATTCTCCCGGAACTTCCATCATTGGGGCGTGACCACATTTGTCTATAAAAAACAATTCGCTATTTGGTATGAACTTATTAAATTCCCTTCCAACAAAAGGTGGTGTGATAATATCATTATTACCCCAGATGAGTAACGTAGGGTGTTTTATTTGGTTTAATTCATCGTTAAGATTACTACGGATAGCACTCTTAGCTAGAGAAATAATTTTGATAACCTTCAAGCGGTTGTTAGTTATCTCAAACAATTCATCAACCAGTTCTTTTGTAGCTATGTTTGGATCGTAGAAGGTAAGTTGTGCTTTTGTTTTAATGTATTCATAGTCACCACGCTTAGGATAACTATCTCCCATACCATTTTCAAATAGGCCAGAACTCCCAGTTAGTGTCAGGGTTTTAATTTTTTCTGGATGTTTTAAAACGTGGGTTAGGGCTATATGACCTCCTAATGAATTTCCCATTAAATGGATATTCTCGTATCCGCGTTGTTCAATAAATCCTTGCACGTGTTTCTCTAAACCACTAACTGTGGTATGGAAAATATCTAAATCTAGCAATGGCAATAATGGGATTATTACCTTGTAGTTTTTTTTGAAATAATTAATCTGTTCACCAAAATTACTTAGCGCACCAAATAGACCGTGTAGAAGTAGCAAAGGTTCTCCTTCGCCTTCTTCTATAAACTTGTACTTATCGTGTTGCTTTATAGCGTACTCCATGTAATATTTTCTTAAATAAGATTGTTAGTTTGTATTGCAATAGCCACAAATAAACGCAAAATCGAGCAATTATTATTATTCTGAGATTACTGGGCAGTATATATATCCTTTGTTAGGGTTGCTTAAAGTAAGATAAATTAGCTTTTATAATTATAATTTCCTTGCAGTTGATTGAAAATAGGCTTCTAATTGAGTAAATAATCCCCTGAAAATCGGGAAGACCTTGCCTATTCCATTAATTACAAACGATGCCCAAGGTTTAACAAACCCATAGCATTTTGAACTGCTTATAGATTCGGTTGTTAGCACATTTAGCTGAACCGCATAAAACAAAATCACACTAAAAGTCATGGTGAACAGAGCCGAGTATAAAAGTATTCCGCCCACTTTGTTTATCCATCCCATAAACATAAACTCAACGCTCTTTTGCAAAATTCCAGCGGAAAGTCTGATGAGCGAAACAACACCAATAAACACAATTAAAAAGGATAACACTGGTAGCCATCCCAAACCAATATGTGTATTTTTACTAAGCCAGTTTGCAACAAAAGCAGAAAACTTAATGGCGGCCGCCAACCCTACTATCAATCCCACAAAAGAAAAAACAGCCACTATCAAGCCCCTGTTGTAGCCTTTGTAAACTGCAAATAATAAAAGGATGAAGTAGGGGATGTCTATGAACATTTGTTTAGTTGTTAGTGGTTAGTTGATTGCTTAAGCGAATGGAAAAAAATATCTTTTCCTTCACTAACAACTACTTGGCACTGCTTAATAACTCTTTTACCACTGCGGATATTGCTTTTCCGTCTGCTTTTCCTGCTAATTGTTTGGAGGCGATGCCCATTACTTTACCTAAATCAGCCAACGAATTTGCTCCTACCTGTGCTATTATCGGTGCAATTGTTTCCTTTAGTTCTGCCTCTGTCAATTGTTTTGGCAAAAACTTTTCAATGATAGCAATTTCCTCAGCTTCTTTGATAGCAAGGTCTTCCCTGTTTTGCTGTCTGAATATCTCAAGGCTGTCCTTACGTTGTTTCACTATTTTTTGCAACAACTTCAACTCGCCCTCCTCCGATATTTCTCCGCCAGCCCCTGGTTCTGTTTTTGCCTTTATTATTTCTGCTTTTATTGCCCTCAATCCGCGCAATGCAGCGTCGTCTTTTGCTTTCATGGCTTCTTTTAATTCAGCCATTACTTTTAATTCTAAACTCATATCTCAATTATTAATTTTCAATTATACTATTTGTTTTCCTGCAATTGTGCCGCCCTAAATTTTGCATAAAAGTCTTTGGCAAAAGCTTTCATATCTGCCACAAGAGGGTGCATGTGGGTAGCTCTATCAAATGTATCTGCCATACCCATAAACGTTTGGTAATAAAAATCTGCCATCTCGTCCACCATCATATCCGTTGTCCAAAGGTCTATTCGCAGCACACTTTTTTCCTCTGCGTCCCAAAAAGAAAGCATGGTTGCCTTTGCTTTTTGCATACTGTCGGCAGTACTTCCCGAAGCGGCCCACAAAATACTTTCAGGAACTTTGTCCTTATCCAAATTTACATCTACCGTAATTGTTGATTTCATTTATTAAAATTTTGAAGTAGGCAAAAATACGGGTTACTGTTGCTTATTGCGCAAGGCTTTACAGTAGTGAGATATTGTTTCTTTCAATCAAAAAACTTCTTCTTCTAATGACTTTTCCAAATAACTAGGTCGTTGGAAGAGATAGCCAAGCGGTTCAGCCATGTAGCCAAGCCATTGGAAGATATGGCCAGATGACCCAGCCAAATAGCCAGGTCTTTGGAAGATATAGCCAGACCGTTCAGCTATATGGCCAAGTCATTGGAAGATATGACCAAGTGACTCAGCCATTTAGCCAGATGGTTGGAAGAAGCACAAATGGCGTATTTTTAAGCTTTTCTATTGGTAAACACGACTTATTTGCCTAATTAACTGCTTTCAAAATCTCCTCCCAAAATAAATCACCTGTTCTTTCCCAATTAAATGCTAGAGTAGTTTTCAATCCTTTTTCTACCAATGAACGGCTCAAAGATTCATCCCTATACAGTAGTTTCAGCTGGTTTGCCAGTCCTTCGTTATCATTAGGAGAGGCAAACAAACAGGTGTCGCCACCAATTTAGTCAATTGTTCCCGAAAGTTCCAAATAGTCTTGCTGTACGGTATATCATCTGCCATCGTTAACCCTAGAAAACGCATGAAGCTCATCCTGTCATTTATCTGAAACTCGGTCTGGTCATCTGGAAAATTGTAATAACGCTGTAGTATTAGTATTTTGAAAAGTAATACGTAATCATACGGCGGACGCCACCCCTTGCCCTTGGCTATCTTGCACAAACCCATTAGCAGGAGCTCTCCCAAAATCTCAAAATCAATCCCTTTGCACTGGTCACAGCGGAAGCCCCATTATTAGCAATACCGACTCCGCGGCTGGCAATATTTGTTTCACTGCGATCAGTAGTCACTCCTCTGCTAACAGTATTAGCTACGCTGACGTGAGTTTTGCTAAGCCTGATTACTATTTTGAACCTTTAAAAGGGTAATTTTTATCTACGGAGGTCGCTAAGAATCCTATGCAATCATGTAGATAATAGTGACAGCAACAGAAAGACTATCGTCTGCAACTACAATGTCTTATTTTCTGAGTGCTTCGGTGTCAATCTTTTTTATCCCTTCAGCAATACCCTCAATTACAATAGATTTGCGGTATTAATCTATACCTCATCATGAACATATTATTACGTACCCACCCAATACATCGCTTACTAATCAGCCTTGTTATGGCTACTATTGCTCATTTTTCTATTACAAGTTTTCATTTTAGTACCGTTTTACACATCAATGTATTGTGGGATGTGTTTGCTTTTACCATGCTTACTACTAGCTGGATTGTCATCTTTACCCGCACCCCCGAAAAGATAAGGCAAGTGGCAAAAAAAGAAGATGGTAGCCTTTTATATGTTTATCTGGTAATACTTACTGCCTCTGTTGCAAGCTTTATTACTGTGTTGCTACTGATGATTACGCATGATTCTGAGGGAATATCCAAAGCCGTTTATGTGCCGATAGCTATCTTCGGAATGATGTTGTCTTGGGTAATGGTTCACACTACTTTTACCTTTCATTATGCCAGAATATACTACGCAAACGACGATGAAGATGATAGCCAACCAGGAGGCGGTCTTTGTTTTCCAGACGAAAACTTTCCCGATTATCTAGACTTTGCCTACTATGCCTTCGTAATAGGTATGACGTTTCAGGTGTCTGATGTAGAAACCCGAACACGCCAGTTTAGGCATATCACCCTGCTGCATAGCCTTTTGTCGTTTGCGTTAAACACTTTTGTGATAGCCCTTACCATCAATTTGATAGCGAGCTTGAAGGCTTAGGTGTATCTATTGGTGCTATTTATTGTCATTAAAAAATAGGGTTTACCGTATAGATTATTCTCCAAAGCGGAAAACTTTGCTAGGTTGATTTATTCCTGTTCCTTATTTCACTATTTTTGAGGCATTGAAGATGGGAAGGATTGGATTTTTAGAGAAGAAAGATTATTGGTTTTTTGTTTAGATATAAAGGTACTTGTTTTAATTGCCATAGGTTGTTTGTTATTTTGGCGGGGATAAATGAGTTTCTTCATTTATCAATTCTCTCTCTTTTTAAGTAAAATTCCGTCTTTACTTTCTTTACTGAATGGGTTGAATCTTGCCAAAATTTGGTAGGTAGATGTGCCTTAATCTGATTTATTAATGACTTTATAAATTCAAAATGATATGGGTTGTGGATCGTGTGGAACAGGAAAACCAAACGGCTGTAAGAGCAACGGAGGGTGCAGCACCGGTGGTTGTAACAGAATGAATGTTCATGATTGGCTTGTAAACCTGCCTTTTGCTGATGCCGAAAGCCAGTGTAGAGTAGTAGAAGTAAGTTTTAAGAATGGTAGCCGAAAAGATTTTTTTAGAAATACAACGCTGCAATATTTTGAGAAAGGTGACTATGTTACTGTAGAAGGTGTTAGTGGTTTTGATGTAGGCGAAGTAAGTTTGTCGGGCGAGTTGGTAAGGATTCAAATGAAGAAAAGAGGGGTGAATGAATCTAACCCTGAGATGAAAAAAATAATGCGCCCAAGCAATGACCGCGAGTTAGAAAGTTTTCATATAAGCAAAGGAAGGGAAGCCAAAATACTTTCTAGAAGTAGAGAGATAGCTATAGAACTAAAGCTCCAGATGAAGCTTTCTGAGATAGAAATTCAGGCCGACGGAAAAAAAGCAACATTCTTTTATACAGCCGATGATAGGGTAGATTTTAGGGAAATGATTAAGATGTTTGCAGCTGAGTTTAAGCTAAAGGTAGAGATGAAGCAAATTGGCATCAGGCAGGAAGCTGCCAAAATGGGCGGGATTGGTAGCTGCGGACGTGAACTTTGTTGCAGTACTTGGCTAACAGATTTTAAGAGTGTCAACACTACTGCTGCTCGTTACCAGAACTTATCAATCAATCAAACAAAATTGAGCGGTCAGTGTGGGCGTTTAAAGTGTTGCTTGAATTTTGAATTAGATACTTATCTGGATGCTTTGCAATATTTTCCAGAAAATGCAGATACTTTGGAAACAACCAAAGGAAATGCGTTTTTGATAAAGAAAGATATTTTCAAAAACCTGATGTGGTATATGCTACAGGGAGGTAGCAAGCATTATCCATTGTCTATCCAAAGGGCAAAAGAAATAAAGCGTTTAAATGGTCAGGGCATTAAGCCAGAGGATTTAGAACCTTTGGATTTAACCACAGGTAAAAATAAGGATGTTGAACCAGAATATGCAGATTTGGTTGGGCAGATTACCTTAAAACCCCTCGAAAGAAACGACAGGCGAAATAGGGATGATAGAGGAAGAAATAGGGATAGGCAAGGTGAAAACAGAGGTGGGGGAGATAGGAACCAGCAGGATAGAGCACCACAAAATAATCAGCCACAACAAAGGAGAGAAGGAAATGGGCAACCTCAACGTCCACCACAAAATAATAATCCGAATAGGCAACAACCGCCTAGAGAGAACAGAGAAAATAATGGCCAGCAGAACAGGCCGCCTCAGAATAATCAACCTAGACGTGAGAATAATGAGCAACCTCAACAGCGTCCACCACAGAATAATAACAGGAATCAGCAACAAAGAAGGCAGCCACCTCAACAGCCTAAACAGAACGAAGGTGGAGAAAAGCCCGCTGAATAATTACTAGATATTATAAAATCCCGTGGAGATTATTCTTTACGGGATTTTAGTTTTGAAAAAAAAGTTATTTACAGAAATTCTGCTTTAACAAGAACCAGTTTAGAAAATTTTAAACATTAAATTGCATACTTAAAACTTAGTTATGAAAATAGGTACTTTTTCTTACCCAATGCCAGCAAACGAACCAACATTACAGTATGGACCAAATAGTCCTGAGAAAGTTGCGCTAAAAGAAACACTTAATAAACTAAAGAATACTACAGTAGATATACCTATGTACATTGGTGGAGAAGAAGTATTTACTGAAAAGAAAATTACTATTAATCCGCCTTACCAAAAAGATTTTGTACTTGGACAATTTAGCGAAGGCGAAGAAAAGCATGTTCAACAAGCCATAGATGCTGCCTTGGCTGCAAAGGAAAGTTGGGAAGCGATGAGTTGGGAAAACAGGGCGCATATATTTCTTAAAGCTGCCGATTTATTATCTACCAAATACCGTTATCATATCGTAGGAAGTACAATGCTTGGTCAGGGTAAAAATGCTTATCAGGCAGAAATAGACGCCGCTTGTGAGTTGATAGATTTTCTTCGTTTCAATGTTCATTATTTATCTGAGATTTACAAACAACAACCTATCTCTTCGCCTGGGATGAACAACCGTGTAGAATGGAGACCGTTGGAAGGATTTGTTTTGGCAGTAAGTCCTTTTAATTTTACGGCTATCGGCGGAAATCTTTGTGCCAGTGCTGCCTTGTGCGGCAACGTGGTTGTTTGGAAACCAGCCTATACACAGATTTATTCTGCCAATATCTTCATGCAAGTACTAAAAGAAGCTGGCTTGCCTGATGGTGTAATTAACCTGATTTATGTGGATGGCCCTGTTTTAGGTAAGGTTTGTTTCTCTCATCCAGACTTTGCTGGTGTTCATTTTACTGGCAGTACAGGCGTATTTAATACCATGTGGAAGTCTATTGGAGAGAATATTAATAAATACAGAAGTTACCCAAGGATAGTTGGTGAAACAGGTGGAAAGGATTTTGTACTGATTCACAAAAGCGCAGATGTTGATGTTGCGGTTACAGCTTTGATTCGTGGGGCGTTTGAGTTTCAGGGACAGAAATGTAGTGCCGCATCAAGAGCATATTTGCCAAGTAACCTTGCAGAAGCGATAAAAGAAAAGCTAGTTGCTACTTTAGCTACCATCAAAATGGGTTCGCCAGAAGATTTTAGCAACTTTATTAATGCAGTAATAGACGAAAGAGCTTTTGATAAAATTGCTGGTTATATTGAAACTGCAAAGAATGATTCATCTGTAAAAATACTTTCTGGTGGGAATTACGATAAAACCATTGGTTATTTTATAGAACCCACTGTAATAGAAGCCTCCAATCCTAAGTATAAAACAATGTGCGAGGAGATTTTTGGACCAGTACTTACCATCTATGTTTATGATGCAGAAGCGTTTGAAGAAATATTGAATTTGGTTGATACTACCTCTCCTTATGCCCTAACTGGTGCTATCATTGCTCAAGACCGTTTTGCAGTAGAACTAGCTACTAATAAACTAAGAAACTCTGCGGGTAATTTCTATGTAAACGATAAGCCAACTGGTGCAGTGGTTGGTCAGCAGCCATTTGGAGGTGCAAGGGGAAGCGGAACAAACGATAAAGCAGGTAGTATAATAAACCTATACCGCTGGTTGAGTGCAAGAACAATAAAGGAAGTTTATGTTCCCGTAACGGATTATCGCTACCCATTCGTTAAGGAAGCGTAGATGGTACCTAAATAGCGTTATTCTTTGGATGAGATGTTTCAGATTTTACTACATGAATGTCTTTTCTCACAACGGCAAACTTCTTTGTTTCTTTCTTCATTTTGGTTAGGGTAAATACACCAAAGAAGAAAAGTAAACTTTGTATGGCAATTACTGCTGTACATCCCAAAGGGAGTGCATAGTAAGTTATTACTATAAATACAGCTGCTACAGATACCAAGGTAAAAAGTATTTGCTTGTGGTTAAATCCTCTGTCAAGCAAAAGGTGGTGTAGGTGTTTTCTATCAGGAAAGAAAGGAGAATGTCCATGCAATATTCTTATGCCAAATACACGTAAAGTATCTAATAATGGCACTGCTAGAATTCCGAATGCCATTGCTGGTGGAGCTATTTTTATATTAACTAATACAGTATTAGAAGTTGCGGCTGTCTCTATAAAATGAATGGCTAGGATAGCATTAATTAATCCCAACAACATAGAGCCTGTATCGCCCATAAAGATTTTTGCTGGGGAATAATTATAAATCAAGAAAGCAAATAAACTAGCTGAGAAAACAAATCCTATTAGAGAATAGAACATATCACCATTAAGATAAAAGAATAACCCAAATATGGAGCAAGTTAGAATACCTAACGACCCTGCTAATCCATCAATACCATCTATCAGATTGAAGGCATTCATAATGACAATTACGGTCATTAGCGTAAGCATATAACCAAAAGAGTTAATTATATAACTCACACCAAAGAAGCCATAAAGGTTACTTATAGCCAGATTCGCTTTGAAAATAAGTATGATTGAAATTATCAATTGCCCAAGAATCTTTTTCATCGGCTGTATCTTCAGGATATCATCCTTAACACCGTAAAAGAAAACCACCAGAAAAGAGGCATAGAAATATTGTAACTGACTAGCAACTGCAGGAATACTTTGAGTCAATAGTAATCCCATCATAAAACCAATAAAAATACCTAATCCACCAAGGGAAGGGATAGGTTTTTTGTGTACTTTACGTTCATCAGGAATATCGTATAGCTTAACCTTATCGGCTAGTTGAATGATAATTGGTATGGCATAGAAGCTTATTATGAAAGCTATAATTACACCAATGATGATATTACCCATAAAAAATTATTTATTTCCACTGGCAACAATGAAATTTGTTGTGTTAAGAATCAGGGTGTGAAAGTAAATATTTTGTTTAAGAACTACTAGTATTTTTTTGAGTTGAATTTTATATCTACAGGAAAGAGTACTTAAATCAATTACTTACCGATACACAAGCCATTTGATAAAAAGCTTTAGACCCCACGCTTTACCAACTTTTATTACTAGTTTAATATCAAAATTGGTTCTCCAAACTTTTACGTACATCTTTGTATTGTATCAAAACAACAATTTTATGTCTAAACTTTTCGATAAATCCAAGCTTCGTTCAATACAAACAGGTACTGCTTCTGTAGTAATGTTGCTATTATTTGTTTCAATAGTTGGTCGTATCGTAATGCCATCCATCACAGGATCAACTAAGATGACCGCCGAATCTGTAATTATTTTCTTACTTCTAGATTGGGTTATGCTGATGCTCGTATGGCTTTATTCCTTTAAAATAGAAAAGCAATCCCTTCTTCTTTGGGCAGAAACCGACTATCCTATTCTCTTCCATTTAAAAGCTGTATTAGGAATATTTGCAGTTTTTTTTGCTATAACAATACCGGTAATGATAGTTTTACAGCTCTTTCATTTAATAAAAATTAGTTCTAAAATTGCAGAAATAAAGGCTATTGTACGTGACCATAAAGTATTGCTATTTATGGTGCCAGTTACGGCTGGGGTGGTAGAAGAATTTATTTTCAGAGGTTATCTTCTTCCCCGAATGGAAATTATTTTTAAAAATTCTTATGCAGCAATTATTGTCTCATCGCTACTATTTGGCTTGTTGCATTATGGTTATGGCACTATAATGAACGTAGTAGGCCCCATGCTTTTGGGATTCGTCTTCACCATTTTCTATTGGAAATATCGCAATATTACTATCCCCATTTTCTGCCATTTCCTGTGGGACTTTATCTCTTTGTCCGCCTCGATAAGAGGACATTAGTATCAATAATTAACTTCCAATTATTAATCATTATTAATAGCAACCATTTTTTCAATAATAAAAGCACACATAACTGTTACCTGCGACAAAAAAAATGTTACCTGTAACAAAAAAAACGTTACCCGCAACAAAAGTATCGATACTAATGGCACAGGTAACGACAACCCACAAGAAAAGTATCGATACTAATGGCACAGGTATCGACAACCCGTAACAAAAAAGATGTTTTGTGGGCTATGCGAATGTTTATTAAGGGTTTAGTTGATTAAATATTGTAAAAAACAACTGTACTTTAGTTGATAAATACGAGTAAATCGTACAACATTAATTTCTAATTAATAATTGTTATCTATTGTAAATTCTTCTTTGCCCTATCTTTGAACCACATCAGGAAAGCTGTAAAAACTATTATTTAATGAATTTTGTGTTGAATTTATGTGTAAATTAGCTTTGTTATGAAAAAATTCAAGCGACATAGAGATTACGGCTTTTTTGATAAAGACATCCGTTTTACGAAGCTATCCTCCTTGGGTAATCTTTTGGAAAAAAGAGAATAGCTGCATTGGTAGGATTGATAAATTTGATCTATAATATGTTCAGAAAGGTGCAGTTGCTACCTTGTTAAGTGATACATGTGTCTAGTTGTAAAAATAGAACAGAAATAATAGATAAAACGATTAAAAAACAGGTATATGTAATTAAGGGCTAGGGAAAAAACTTAAAAATGGTATCTTAAATTTTGTCTAAATTTAAGTAGGTAGTTTTTAGAGATTTCCTTTGGTATGTTATTCAAGAAAAAAAGCCTTTATAAATACAAAAAACTATACTTGCATTGATAATAATTAGCAGTTAATTTTACTTTCTAAAAAACTTGAAATGCGATGGTAGTAAATATGAGTGAATCCCACAGTTTGGTAAGTAATTGGGTCTCTGAACTTAGAGATACCGATATTCAAAAATACAGAGCCAGATTTAGACGAAATTTAGAGCGGATAGGCGAAGTTGCAGCTTATGAAATAAGCAAATTGATGCCGTTTGGAATTTTTGAAGTTCAGACTCCTCTTGGATTACACAATAGCAAGGTTTTAAAAGAACAACCAGTACTGGCGACAATATTAAGAGCTGGCTTGCCTTTACACAATGGGATGCTTAATTACTTTGACAAAGCAGATAATGCATTTATTTCTGCCTACAGAAAACATAAGCGGGATGGTAGTTTTGAAATAAGTATGCAATATTTAAGTTGCCCATCATTAGAAAATAGGATTTTGATAATTAGTGATCCAATGCTTGCTACGGGAGCATCACTATCTAAAACAATTCAATTTTTAAAAAACGAAGGTAATCCAAGGGAGATTTATATTGTTTGTGCCATTGCCAGCACAGTAGGGATAGAATATTTGCAAAGACAATGTGGTATTGATATAAAAATTTGGTGTGGAGATATAGATGATGAAATAACTGCTAAGGGCTATATCGTTCCAGGCTTAGGCGATGCTGGCGACCTTTCCTTTGGAAGTAAATTACAGTATTAAGTTACCCTAGAAAATTAGCTTTAAAAGGAAATTTTGTTGAAAGATAAAAATTAAATGAATAAATACAACATTTTCCTTAGTTTAGTTCTCAATAATAGCAAATGAAAAATTTATTATCCCTTATTTTACTGATTGTTTTGAGTAAAGGCATTTATGCCCAAGATCCACATTTTTCCCAATTCTTCTCTTCGCCATTAACACTGAACCCTGCATTTACAGGAAAGTTTGATGGTGCCGTAAGGGTTGTGGGTGATTACAGAAACCAGTGGCCGTCAATCAGCAATGCGTTCATTACTTCTACTGGGTCTATTGATTTTCATGTAGGCGAAAAATTAATTCCATATAATGATAATTGGGGTGTTGGAGTTACTTTCCTAAATGACAATAGTGCAGCAGGTGCAGTTAATCTAAACTATTTCAGTCTTTCCACTGCTTACCATAAAGGACTTGACGAGGATGGTTTTAACCAATTAAGTGGAGGAGTACAAGTAACCTATGCTAATACCTATATTAATACATCGAGTTTAATAGTTGATTATGGTCAAAATGGCGCACCTATTTATTACACTTCAAATCCTGGTACAAATGGTAGTCTTTCTGCCAACTATTTTGATATGAACGCAGGCATTTTATACAGTGGCAGCACTACCGAAAAGAACAATTTTTATGGCGGCGTGAGTATTTATCATATAAATAGACCAACGGAAAAACTTGCAAGTTCCGATACTGGTTATGTTATTAACCCAAGGGCAACAATTCATGCAGGTACAAGCTTTCCTGTTGGACCAGCTGCAACATTACATTTGAGTGGAATTCAAACTTTTCAGGGTGGCGCAAGCGAAACTGTTTTGGGTGGTGCGGTTCAGTTTATTGCAAATCCTGAAGAGGAATACCCAATGAGTTTATATGTGGGAAGTTGGATTAGGTTTAAAGATGCAATAATTCCTTATTTAGGTTTAGAGTATAACGATGTAAGATTAGGTATTACCTACGATGTAAATACATCGTCGTTAAAAACAGCTAGCAATGGAAATGGTGGAATAGAGGTGTCAGCTGTGTATATTTACAGACCAAATACTGACAGGCCAATACATTGTCCCAAGTTTTAGCAAATGAGTTATAGAACCCAATATTTTACATTACAGAGCATTTAAATCGGTCATATTGTCGTATAAAATTCCTTGCATACATTTTGAAAAGAGAAAAATTAAGTTTTTTAAATTAACTAAAAAAAAGTAAATGAATATTGGAAAAGAGTTTGAGAAGTATGCCGTAAAGCATCAAGGAATAAGTAGTTCAACGCTTCATAATTATCAATCTCACTTCAATCCAACAAATCTAACCCCATACATCATTGAAGAAAGACCAATGAATATTGCCCAAATGGACGTATTCAGTAGGTTGATGATGGATAGGATTATTTTTTTGGGAGAAGGAATTAATGACTATGTGGCAAACATAATTACCGCACAGCTTTTATTTATGGAAAGTGTGGATAGAAGCAGGGATATCCAAATGTACATAAATAGCCCAGGCGGAAGTGTTTATGCAGGATTGGGTGTGTATGATACAATGCAGTTTATTAGTCCAGATGTAAGTACTATTTGTACTGGAATTGCTGCTAGCATGGGTGCAGTTTTATTGTGTGCTGGCGTAAAAGGAAAAAGAACCGCCTTAAAACATAGTCGTATTATGCTTCATCAACCTAGTGGTGGTATTGGTGGACAAGCTACTGACATAGAAATTACTGCAAGAGAAATAAAGAAGCTGAAAATAGAATTGTATGAAGTAATTTCTGATCATAGCGGTAAAAGCATTGAAACGGTTGCCGCTGATTGCGATAGAGATTTCTGGATGAAGGCAGAAGAAGCAAAAGAATACGGAATTGTTGATGAAGTACTATTCATCAATCCAAGAAAAGCAGCTGCACTGAAATAAAATTGGTAATAAACAAAAACATTTAAAATGATTCAAGCTAAATATAATTCACGTCCGTTTTTAATGGAAGACGAGGAAGAAGAAGCACCAAAGGAAGAAAAGCAAGAACAGATTGGTTCGGCTACCATGAAGAAAATGGAAAAACTTTTCTTTGAGAAGAGAGCAATTTATTTATGGGGTGTTGTTGATGACAAAAGTGCAAAGGATCTTGTAACTAAGTTATTATTGTTGGAAGCTGACAAACCGGGTGAAGAAATTAAACTATACATTAATAGTCCTGGCGGTTCTGTAACAAGTGGGATGGTTATGTACGATACTATCAAGTTGATATCTAGCCCCGTTAGTACTATTTGTATGGGATTGGCAGCTAGCATGGGGTCTATTTTGTTGAGTGTTGGTACTAAAGGAAAACGCTTTATTTATCCTCATGGAGAAGTAATGATACACCAACCAAGTATTGGCGGGTTCTTTCAAGCTACCAGTGCCGATATTGAAATTCATGCAGAACAAATAAGAAAGACTAAAGAATTAGGCGCAAAGATTTTGGCTGAAAACTGCGGTAAAACTGTAGAGCAAATAATGAAAGACTTTGATAGAGATTATTGGATGGATGCAAAAGAAGCTATGGAATACGGCATCGTTGATGCAGTTTTGGATAAGTTATAACACAAAACGAGCTATCGGATTTGTAAATACACGCTACATTTTATAAAATAGCGTGTATTTTTGTCTAAATCATATTTATATTTTCTTCTTTTTCAAAATAAATTAATAATTAAAAATGCCTAAACAAACAAATTTGCACTGTTCATTTTGCGGTCGTGGTCGCGATGAGGTGAAAATATTAATTGCTGGTCAAGAAGGGCATATTTGCGAAAATTGCGTTGAACACGCACAAGACATTATTACCCAAGAGCTTGGATTAAAACACGAAGTAAATGGAGACGCATCCGCTTTATCTACAACAGGAACATCAAACTTTAAACTAAACATCAAAAAACCTTTTGAAATAAAAAAGTTTTTGGATGAATATATTATCGGACAAGATGACGCAAAGAGGGTTATTAC
>JANYEX010000255.1 GCA_025359725.1 Chitinophagaceae bacterium
CTGCGTGATGCTGAAAAAAGAAAACCGTGCCTTTAAAGTAGAAAAATACGAACACAGTTATCCGCATTGCTGGCGTACCGATAAGCCAATATTGTATTATCCATTGGATGCTTGGTTTATCAAAACAACAGATCCTGTTATCAAACAACGGATGATAGATTTGAATAAGACTATCAACTGGAAACCGAAGAGTACGGGCGAAGGAAGGTTTGGTAACTGGCTGGAGAATATGGTGGATTGGAACCTGAGCCGTAGCCGCTTTTGGGGAACGCCGTTGCCTATCTGGAAAACAGAAGATGGCAGCGAGCAGAAGATAATAGGAAGTGTTGCGGAGTTGAAAGAGGTGATTCAAGCTGCCAATGAATTTTATTTATCCGAAGAAAGAATAAAATTATACGATGCAGATAGGGAGATATTCTTGGGCGAGAAGGCATTTGAGTATCAGCAAAAGAATCATAAGGATGTAGAGTTTGCCATGTGCAGGCCAGATATTCATAATGGGTTTATCCATTTCCTTTGGGGGAAAGAGGGCAACGAACATAAAGACTTTGAAGGAGGATATGGCACAAGCAAAATAATTGCAAAGAGGAAATGGGAGATTACCAACCTAGTTGAATTTGCAGATTTAACAATAAATGAAGTTTTTGATGGCATCACTTACACGATTGCCAAAGGGGAAATAGTTAGGGAATATGGTTCGGAAAAAGCTAAACGAGTAGAATTACAGTCCGAGCATTATATCGTTATTATATCTGAATTCTTGCACGATGAGGATTATAATTGGTTGGTGACAGGCTTTAAAAAGAAAAAGGAAACTGAAGATGTTGGTAGCGATTCCGCACTGTCCAACCCTACGCACATTATCCCTACGCTTAACCGTGATGATGTGGGAGCAGTTTCTGAAGCAAATGTAGATTATATTATTACTCAACCCATCTTTAGATTCAAAACAGATGATTTGCACAAACCTTTTGTAGATGATATATTTATCATCTCACTTCAAGGGAAAATAATGAAACGTGTCCCAGACCTGATAGATGTTTGGTTTGATAGTGGGGCAATGCCTTATGCACAGCAACATTTTCCTTTTGAGAATAAGGAATTGTTTGCCACTAACTATCCTGCAGATTTTATTGCAGAAGGGGTTGACCAAACAAGGGGTTGGTTTTATACACTTCATGCCATTGGTTCTCTCATAAAAGATAGCGTTGTTGATGTATTGAAAGAAGCAGGTATTCCATCCGATAAAGTGGATGGCAGGGCTTATAAGGCTGTTGTTTCTAATGGTTTGGTGCTAGATAAGAATGGCAACAAGATGAGTAAGCGTTTGGGTAATGTAGTTAATCCATTCGAAACCATTGAAAAGTATGGTGCCGATGCTACCCGTTGGTATCTGATAACCAATGCAAGTCCGTGGGATAACTTAAAATTCGATTTGGCGGGAATCCAAGAAGTGCAGCGCAAGTTCTTTGGAACTTTATATAATAGCTATCAGTTCTTTGCTTTATACGCTAATGTAGATGGATTTGCTTTTAAGGAAGCCTATATTCCTTTGGCAGAAAGACCAGAAATTGACCGTTGGATATTGTCTTCATTAAATACGTTGATAAAGAAAGTTACCGAGGCAATGGACGATTATGAACCTACACAGGCTGGTCGTTTGATGGAAGAATTTGTTGATGAGCATTTGAGTAACTGGTATGTGCGCCTTTGTCGTCGCCGGTTCTGGAAGGGAGAATATGAGGGAGATAAGATTGCCGCATATCAAACTTTATATGAATGTTTGGAAACTTTGGTAAGATTGATGGCGCCAATTTCCCCATTCTTTAGCGATGCAGTATTTAAGAACTTGAATGCCATTACCAATAGGTTTGGGGAAGGAAGCGTACATCACGTTTTGTTCCCAACGCATAATGAAGCTGCAATAGATACAGATTTAGAGGAAAGGATGCAGTTGGCGCAAGACACTTCTTCCTTGGTATTGTCTATCCGAAAGAAAGTAAATATCAAGGTTCGTCAGCCATTGCAAAAGGTAATGGTGCCTGTTCTCAATCCAAAGATGAAAGAACAGTTACAAAAGATTGAAGACTTGATTAAGGCCGAGGTAAATGTAAAAGAGTTTGAATATTTAACCGACACAGAAGGCGTTATCAAGAAAAAGATAAAAGCAAACTTCAAAACACTTGGTGCTAGGTTGGGTGGAAAAATGAAGGCAGCTAATGCAGCAATTGTCAATTTGTCACAACATGAAATAACTAGTCTTGAAAAAGAAGGACAATACAAACTTATTCTTGACGGCGAGGAGATAATTATCTCAACAAATGATGTAGAAATTGCTGCGGAAGACATTCCTGGATGGAGTGTTGCCAGTAAAGGCAGCCTCACCGTTGCCTTGGATATCACCATTACAGAGGAATTACAGAATGAAGGTAATGCCCGTGAGCTGGTAAATAGGATACAAAACATACGAAAAGAGAATAATTTCGACCTTACAGACCGTATTTCTGTCAAGTTACGCACGAATGTGAATTTGAAAAATAGTATCGAACGATATAAAGAATATATTTGTCGCGAAATTTTGGCAGATTCTGTGCTTTGGGTAACGGAATTAAAGGAAGGCATTGAAATTGAAGTAAATGACGAACCGCTGATAATTGAGGTAATAAAAAACGATAATAAGAATGGCAACAAGTAAAAGTTCAACTACAAATAAAAAGCAAAGGGTAGAAAAACCTGTGGTGCGCAAGCCCGTAGGTTATTCAGAAGTGGATATGAATGAGAAATCTCATATTCCCATTAAAAAGAAAGAACCAATTCCGATTCCAAGAAGGTCTGATGAGCCTATGAAGGAAGTGAAGCTTCCAAAGATTACCACCACATCAAGTGTTGCGTACAACCCGAATTACACACCAATGGAAAAAAGAGTAGAAGAGCCTAGGGTTAACACACCTTTGGTGAAATACAGTGATTCTGATTTAAAAGAATTCAGAGATATTATTAATAAAAAGATGGATACTGCCAAAAAAGAGTTGGCATATTTGCAAGGACTAATTACCCGTAAAGATGGTATGGGTTCTGATAACGATGATGCTCGCTACATGACGATGGAAGATGGTAGCATGAGCATGGAACGTGAGCAACTTAGTCAAATGGCTAGCCGTCAGATTAGTTATATAGACCATTTGGAAAAGGCAATCATGCGTATTGAAAACAAAACTTATGGTGTTTGTAGGGTTACTGGAAAGCTTATTGACAAGGCAAGATTAAAAGCTGTTCCGCATGCAACACTTAGTTTAGAAGCTAAACTTGGATTGGTAAAAGCAAGCAGCGAATAATATTTATTAAAAATATTTTAAGAGGCTATCACATTTGTGGTAGCCTTTTGTATTACCACCTTTTAATTTAGTTGGTTGCAAAAGAATTTCATTTGCTATTTTAGCTTGTAAATAAGTCGTAAACAGATATTTTTGTAATAAGCATCATATACTGATGTATTTACTCATTTAAAAAAGTGACATTGGAATACCATTCGGGCACCAAGATATTTTTAAATTTATATTACCTAGCGTCTATAAACGCACAGGGTTCCACTACCATTGTATTTATTCTTTTATGCCTGTTATTTTTTTCTTATGTAATTAGTGGTGCAGAAGTTGCCTACTTCTCATTAACCCAAAAGGACATTAACCTACTTAAAACAAAGCAACAAAGTGGATACAGGCGTATTATTAATTTGCTGGAAGAGCCAAAAGTATTATTAGGATGTCTGCTCATTGCCAAGAATTTCATCAATATAGCCATTATTATTATCACCAATATTTTGTTGGGGGATGTTTTAAATCTTGAAAGGGTAAACGCACTTTGGCTTGAAGTGGTTATTAAAGTAGTGGTTATTACTGCCACACTTATACTATTTGGCGAGATAATGCCTAAGGTAATGGCTTCGCAAAATAATATTCGATTTGCAAAGGATTTGGGTCCAATAATAGAATTTGTGTATCTCGTTTTTAAAAGAGCAAGCATCTGGTTTGTAAAATATAGCGAGCGTATAGAAAATGCGTTGACTAAAAAGAAAGGAACCTATTCTTTAGAAGAATTGGATGATGCAATTGATTCTAGCACTGACACAGATGCCTCAATTGAAGAAAAAAATATCCTGCGCGGAATAGTAAAGTTTGGAAACATTACTGTAAAAAGGGTAATGAAAACAAGGATAGACGTTCATGGTATTGAAAAAAGTATGGTTTTTCAGGAATTAATCCATCAACTTGGCGATTGGCATTACAGCAGATTGCCCGTATATGAAGAAGATTTGGATAAGGTAATTGGCATGATTCATACCAAAGATTTGATTCCTTATATCAATCAGCCCAATAATTTTAACTGGCTATCCCTATTACGCCCCCCTTATTTTGTTCATGAACAAAAGTTAATTGAGGACTTGCTAAAAGAATTCAAAAGTAAAAAAATACATTTTGCTGTGGTAGTAGATGAGTTTGGGGGAACCAGTGGCATCATCACTTTAGAAGATATTTTGGAAGAGGTTATTGGTGAAATAAAAGACGAGTTTGATGATGAGGAAATCAATTTTATAAAGGTTGATGACAATAACTATATTTTTGAGGGTAAGGTGATGCTGAATGATGTTTGCAAAACCATGCAATTGAGCATAGATATTTTTGATGACATTCGCGGGGAAAGCGATTCTTTGGCTGGGATAGTTTTGGAAGTGATGGGTGAGATTCCTGCGGCAGGGCAGGTTATTGATAGTGCAGGTTTCAATTTTACAGTATTGGAGGTAGAAAAGAATCGGTTACAAAAAATTAAGGTGACTATTAAACCCAAACATAAAAAGTAGGTATTGCCAGCACAGAAGATTGGTTAATGTAAAGAAATAATAATGAAAATTGAAGTGGAAAGTGGACAAATGAATAGGATTTTAACCTTGCTGTTTGTCTGCATGATGGTGGGCAGTTTCTCGTGCAATAGCCCTTTTGTGCCTAAGCAAAGGGGCTATTTTAAGATAGACCTTCCTCAAAAAGAATACAAGGTTTTCAATCAGCCCGGCTACCCCTATACTTTCGAGTATCCCGTTTATGCCAACATTATTAAGGATTCAACTTTTTTTGGCGATGCCACAGAAAATCCTTGGTGGATAAACATAGATTTTCCTCAATTTAATGGGCGTATTTACATCAGTTATAAAGAAATTGGGGCGAATAAATTTGATAAACTAATAAACGATGCCTTCACGCTAACCAATAAACACACGAGTAAGGCTGCTTCAATCGATGATTCTTTGATTAATACGAGCAATAATATTCACGGAATATTTTTTAAGGTGGGGGGTAATGTAGCTACTGCCAACCAGTTTTTTGTTACGGATTCTGTAAAGCATTTCCTCCGTGGGGCATTGTATTTTGATGCTACGCCAAACGAAGATTCTTTGGGTTTAGTAAACGATTTCTTGCTAAAGGATATGAAGCACATGATTAGTACTTTTAAATGGAAATAAATATTCAATTATTGGTATATCGCAAATAAATACCATCCAGTTTTAAATAAATACTACTTTGTATTAAATATATTCGGCTTGATATTTATTAAATATCAAATAAAATAAAATAAATACCAAATGATATTAAATATATTCTACTTGATATTAAATAAAAACCAAGTGGTTTTAAATAAATATCAAGTAGAATAAAATAAGAACCAGAAGGTATAAAATACGTATTCAGGTAGAAAATAAAAATTACCTTAATTAATTTTTCTTATGATAGCAATAGATAATAAATTGATAAGTGACGAGGTTTTGGAGGAACAATTTGTTTGCGATCTAAACAGTTGCAAGGGTGGATGCTGCGAAGATGGCGATGCGGGTGCGCCTTTGGAAGATTGGGAAAAGGATGAGATAGATAAATATTTGGAGATTGTAAAACCATACCTTACCCAAAAAGGATTGAAGGTATTGGATAAAACGGGCAATTACATTTATGATAAAGAGTTTGGCTGGGTAACTCCTACAATTGACGATGGATTGTGTGCTTATGGGTATAAAAACGAGTTGGGCGTTATTCAATGTAGCTTTGAGCAAGTGTATAATGCTGGAAAAATTGGCTGGAAAAAGCCCGTTAGCTGCCATTTGTTTCCTATCAGGATTTCGCGAAGTAAGCAAGACCCCGATGTAGAATATGTAAACTACGAACCCCGTCAGGAATTGTGTGCTGCCGCCTGTAGCCTTGGAAAAAAACTAAAAGTACTTGTTTATGTTTTCTTGAAAGAGCCAATCATCAGAAAATATGGCGAAGAGTTTTATAATGCCCTCGAAGCTAGTGCCCAGCATTTGAAAGACAAATAAATTCATTGATAACGTCTATCTATTTTTATTTCCAATAATTATTTTATTGAAATAAACTTTCTTTTATTCCTTTTAAATGAAATCTTACGCTGAATAAATGGCAAGTTTTAACCGCAGAACCTTCTTCTTTTGGCGTTATTAACAAAGGTTAACAGATTCCTTTATTACTAAAAGTATTTAAGTTGTATTTTTATTTGCATGACAACAATTGCTTTTTATAATCTTAAAGGTGGCGTGGGCAAAACAACCTCGGCTATTAACCTTGCTTACCTTGCTGCTTTGGATGGCTATAAAACTTTGCTTTGGGATTTAGATCCGCAAGGCTCTTCTTCTTTTTATTTGGGGGTAAGCACTGCCGTAAAGAATGAATCGAAAAAAGTATTGAAGAGTGATATAGACCTGCTTACTACCATCCAGCCTTCTATTTATCAAAATTTAGGAGTCATCCCTGCCGATCTTTCTGCCCGTCATGCAGATATACTTTTGAGTGAAGGCAAGCAAAACAAAAAGAGATTAGCGACCCTTTTATCGGCCCTAAAAAAATCTTTCGATCTAATTATTATAGACTCTCCGCCAGGCATTTCTTTATTACACGATAATATTTTTAATGCCGCCGATTGGGTTCTTTTGCCCAATATTCCCACTACGCTTTCTATTCGTTCTTACGAAACAGTGGCTAGTTATTTTACAGACCATGAGTTTGATAAAAAAAAATTAAAGTGTTTCTTTAATATGGTGGATAATCGTAAGAATCTTCACCACGAAACAATGGGCTTCTTTTATCAGGATAATCTTTTCTTCAAAAACTATATTCCTTACCTAAGCGATATAGAAAAGATGGGGATTAACGAAGCACCGCTAGAAACTTTTGCTCGCAGCAGTTATGCCGCCAAATGTTATAGGGATTTGTGGAAAGAGATAAAAGACGAATGTGTGGCTAAAGTTGGGTAGTTTAGATTCTGTACCCATTTGTTTGTTTATTTTAACTGAAAAACTTAGTTTACACATAGCTATTAATCTGTAATTAAAAATCCCCGTAAAGTTTAATACTCCACGGGGATTCTTTATACCTAATACTTATAACCTACAACTTATTACTTATCTGCTCAAGTTCATACTTCTTTCTTTGTATAAAGTTCTGAAGTAAGGGTCTCTCAAGTCTTTGATAAAGCGGATGGCCTCACCAGTACTCTTCATCTCTGGACCTAACTCTTTATTTACCCCAGGGAATTTATCAAAGCTAAACACTGGCTCTTTAATGGCATAACCATCAAGTTTGTTCACCATTTCGAAATCTGTAAGCTTGTTTGCTTCAAGCATTATTTTGGTGGCAATGCTAAGGTAAGGAATGCCATAAGCTTTCGCAATAAAAGGGGTAGTACGAGAAGCCCTTGGGTTGGCCTCAATAACAAACACCTTGTCGTTCTTAATAGCAAACTGAATGTTTATCAATCCCTTTATGTTCAATGCTCGTGCAATCTTTTCGCTGTAATATTCCATGGTAGTAATTACCAACGGGGTAAGATTGAAGGCAGGAAGTACCGCATTGCTATCACCACTGTGGATACCTGCTGGCTCAATGTGTTCCATAATGCCCATCACGTGGAAGTTTTCTCCATCAAATATGGCATCAATCTCAGCTTCTTGGCAACGATCAAGGAAGTGGTCAATCAATATCTTATTATCAGGAATGTGTTTAAGCAAACTGATAACCGCCTTTTCTACTTCTTCATCATTGATTACAATACGCATTCTTTGTCCGCCCAAAACATAGCTAGGACGAACCAACACTGGATAACCAACCTGATTGGCTACTTCTATGGCTTCATCAGCGGTGTAAGCTGTACCATATTCGGGATAAGGTATGCTTAGTTCTTTTAATAAATCACTAAAACGACCACGATCTTCGGCAATATCCATACTATCGAAGCTGGTACCAATTATCTTGATTCCATTTTCGTGTAAGCGTTTTGCTAGTTTTAGGGCAGTTTGTCCGCCCAACTGAACAATAACACCAATTGGTTTTTCCAATTCTATTATTTCCCAAAGATGTTCCCAATATACAGGTTCAAAATAAAGCTTATCGGCCATATCGAAATCTGTAGAAACAGTTTCAGGATTACAGTTAACCATGATGGCTTCATAACCACATTCCTTAATAGCCAAAAGACCATGCACACAGCAATAGTCGAACTCAATACCTTGACCAATCCTGTTGGGGCCACTACCTAAAACGATTACCTTTTTATTGGACGAGGGTATAGACTCGTTAGAATTTATTGTACTACTCATTATTTGAAAATTGTGCAAATGTAGTGGCACATGACTTTTAGAAGTAATTTTTTAATTGTCTGTTAATAAAAAAGCCCCAAACCATTTTAGGTTGGGGGCTTTCTCGACTCCGGTTAAAAAAGATTATGCTTCTTCACCTTCCGCAGTAGGAGCTTCTGTTACTGCCTCAGCAGCAGGAGCAGCCTCTACCTTGCGAACGTAAGGTTGGTTACGACGATCTTTCTGAGCTTTTTTGTGAGCTGTTGTCCTGCGGTTGATGTCAGCTTCATGTTGAAGATGCCAATCTTGGAACTTCACCATTGCTGCTGCGTCATCAAATAAACCAAGTTTCACTCCACGCAATAAGTGCTTTAAATACAATACTCCTTTAAAAGAAAGGATTCGACGTACAGTATCAGTTGGCTGTGCTCCTTTGTGAAGCCATTCCAATGCTTTCTGACGATCTAACTGAATTGTTGCAGGTACTGTTAATGGATTGTAGGTACCAACCTTTTGGATGAATTTACCATCTCTTGGTGCACGGGCATCGGCTACTACTATAAAGTAGAAAGGCCTCTTTTTACTACCGTGTCTTTGTAATCTAATTTTTACTGCCATAGTTAAATAGAAATTTAGCGGCGTTAATAAATTGGGTTAATAAAACAAGATGGCGAAAATAGGTATCTATTTCTAAACAAAAAATAAAAAAAATCTGATTGTAACTTTTTCATTAAAATAATTTGCTCAAGCCGAAAAAAAGCAATCTATTAACATAAATCTTTCTTTGGTAAAGATTTGGCTATTTTTTTTATCCCAATCATTTAATCATTGGATACATTTGTTGCAAATAATTAAGCATTGAGCATTACCATTCACACACACGAGTTAGTAAAGAGTTACAAGGGACGTACGGTAGTAAACAAAGTTTCCATAAATGTTAAACAAGGTGAGATAGTTGGTTTGCTTGGTCCGAACGGTGCAGGAAAGACAACTAGCTTTTATATGGTAGTTGGATTGATTAAACCAGATTCGGGTACTGTTTTTTTGGATGATGAGGATATAACCAAATTGCCAATGTACAAAAGGGCTCAAATGGGTATTGGTTATTTGCCACAAGAGCCAAGTGTATTTAGAAAACTCAGCGTTGAGGATAATATTATGGCTGTGCTAGAAATGACCAAGCTAAATAAAGCCGAAAGAAAAGAAAAATTAGAAACCTTATTGTCAGAGTTTAATCTTCATCATGTTCGTACTAACAATGGGGATAGCCTTAGCGGTGGTGAAAGAAGAAGAACGGAAATTGCACGAGCCTTAGCTGTTGACCCAAAGTTTATTTTGTTGGATGAGCCTTTTGCGGGTGTAGATCCTATCGCAGTGGAGGACATACAATCTGTTGTAGCAAAATTGAAATATAAAAATATTGGTATTCTTATAACCGACCACAATGTAAACGAAACCCTCTCCATCTGCGACAGAGCTTATCTGTTGATTGAGGGTAAGATTTTTAAACAAGGAACGGCAGAGGAACTTGCAGAAAATGAACAAGTACGTCGTCAATATCTAGGAACAAACTTTGTATTGAAACGTAAGGATTGGATTATGGACATGGTGCGGGAACATGCAGAAAAACAACAACAAGAAGAGATCGCAGAAAAAGCAACAGATGAGAAAAGTACTAATTAAAATGTTACAAAAACTTTGCGATATAAAAAAGACTGCAATGTTATTGCAGCCTTTTTTATCGCCTTGTAAAAATTAATGAAGAATCAACAACGGAACTTTACTATGAAAAGCTAATTTCTTTGTATGGTCATTAAAGATAGTTTCGATCAATCCATGATTCTTTGGTACCAAAGCCAAAATATCTGTATGACTTTCAAATACAAAATCTATGATGTCGTCGGTATAATGATGACTCTCTTTATATTGGAAAGTTGGACTATACTTTTTAAACATCTTATCCAGTTTTATCTTTTCTGGATGTGAAGGATCAATCTTTTCATGGTGTTTAAGAAGATGTAAAATAGTAAACTGAACAATGCCATGATCTAAGAAAGTTGTCAATCTTTCGATAGATTTGTTGTACTCAACGTCCCTAAAATCACTCAGAAAAGTTACTTTTTCGCACTTATTAAGTTTTGCTGAAATTGGAATAATTAAAACTGGGATAGTTAACTCTTTCGCAATTTTAAGAGTATGATTTCCCAAAATTGTTTCTTTAAAAATACCACCACCTTTAATCCCCATCACAATCAAGTCGGAATTTGTAATGTGGGAAATTTCTTTTATCCCCTCATTAATAGACTCGGCACCTTGATACATTTCTATCTCTACACCTGCTGGAATAGAGCCTAATGATTCAATAAAATGATTCAATTTCTCAATACTTTCAATCCGGTGTGGCTCGATGGTAGCAGTTTCGTCCAATTCACCCGCAGGAGTGTAGACCAAAGTTGTCTCGTAAAAATGATAAAAAACTACTTTAGGAATCCCTAGCAATGAGGCTAGTCCTATAGCATACTCTGACGCATTTTTTGATGTTTCAGAAAAGTCGGTGGGAACAAGAATCGTTTTCATAACGTTATGTTTAATTTTGGAATAAAGTTAATTGAATTACTCGACATAAATAAAATAACTTTAAGAATTGTTAAAATTGTTTTTAAATAACTCTCATTATATTGCCAAAACAGACTGTAATAAAATTTATAGACTTTATCCAAACAAATTATTAGCATTGCGCAATGAAAGTTACAGGTATTAAGTTGTAGGATTTACGTTAAAAAATAAATAAATATTATGGAATTATTAGGTGTTGGTTCTCGCGTGGTGCATCCTTCGTTTGGAACAGGTGTGGTGGTTCGTTTACACAAAAGGGTATATGAAATATGCTTTGTAGAAAAGGGTTTAAAGATGGTGAACAAAGACTTTAGCCTTGAGGTTACTGAACGGATTGAACCAGAATACGCGGAGAGTTTTAGTGAAGCAGAGGATGCGTTGATGAAAATATTGCGTGTTTGGAGTGATGTAAACGAGATAGTTCCTTTGGGCGATAAATGGACAGGCGGCGTATTGGTGATGAAGCCTGGTTCGGATACATTGAAAGAGAAGGAAGTGCCTATTGATGTGTTTTTTCATAAGATTGTAATGCTGCGCGATAGGTTGCGTGTGCTTGAACAACGTATTAATAGCCACGATAAACTAACCGATGAAGACAAGGTAAATATGCAACAGTACATTACCCGTATCTATGGTTCACTAACTACTTTCAATGTATTGTTTAAGCACAAGATGGATTATTTTGAGGGTGAGAAGAGCTAATTGAGTATAGAAAAGCCTATTTTCCTTATGACTAAATTGTAAAACTTCACAAGGAAAATAACTTTTCCTGTCATTAAAATGCAAAACTTCATTAAGAAACCGATTTTACTTGTGATGAAAATAGGAAACTTCATAGGAAAAAACATTTTCCTTATGATTAAAATCGAAAACTTAATAAGGAAAACGGGTTTCCTTATCTTCAAATTAGGGAAAAACACTCGTTTTGATAGCCTCAGTTAACTATTCTGGTTCTTTCTGTCGTTTCGGAGTTTCTTAAAAGGTTAGTTTTGCAGTTAATAAAATGTATGGAATGAAATTAAATAATGGGTTAATTGTAGCGTGTCTTTTATTGGCGGTACTATTTTTTGGGGCTTGTTCGCCGAATAATGTTACCAAGGAAGATAGCTGGAAAAGTTATTTTGATAGTAGTAATGTGGATGGTTGTTTTGCGCTGTATGACAATGCTAGTGGTCAGTTTTCGGTTTATAATCTTAGTCGTTATAAGGATAGTGCCTATTTGCCGGCTTCTACTTTCAAGATTATGAACTCGCTTATTGGGATAGAAACAGGTAGGATTGTAAATGAGAAGATGGTGATTAAATGGGACGGTATTGTTCGGAAACATGACAATGGCGACACCATCAAGGAATGGAATAAAGACCTGACTATGGCTGAGGCATTCAAGGTTTCTTGCGTTCCTTACTATCAGGAAGTGGCTAGAAGAATAGGGAGAGATACGATGCAACAATGGTTGGATAGCGTTAAATATGGCAACAAAAAGATTGGCAACAGGGTAGATTCTTTTTGGTTAGATAACAGTTTGAAGATAACGCCCGACGAACAACTGGGCTTGGTTAAGAAACTATATTTCAATCAGCTTGGTTTTCAGAAGCGTACGCAGGATATTGTAAAGAAAGTTATGTTGCAAGAAGATAATGCCAATTATAAACTGTATTATAAAACAGGATTGGGCTACAAGGAGAATGGAAATAGTATAGGCTGGATGGTTGGATGGATAGAAGAAAGTCATCACCCGTACTTTTTTGTGTTGAATATTGAAGGTAAACACGATGCCGAACTATGGACTATCAGAAAGAATATTCTCACTGGCATATTGAAGAAGGAAGGTTTTTTTGAAGGAAAGAGATAGTTGATAATGGAAAATTGAAAGTCATTTTATGTTTCAAAACATAGAATTTTTATACGGTCTTTTTGCATTAGTCCCACTTGTGGGACTATTGTTTTTTGTTTTGAAATGGAAACAAAAGGCGAGAAAATTGTTGGGTAATGAAAGGTTGGTAAGTAAATCTATTGAAAACTATTCCGAGAGAAAATACATCGCAAAGGTTGTAATTATCCTAATTGCCATTGTTCTTTTAATAATTACAGCTGCCAATCCTCATAAAACAATTAAATCCGAAACTACACTTAGCAACGGTATAGACGTAATAATTGCATTGGATGTAAGCAAGAGTATGCTTGCTGCCGACGAGCAGCCAATAAGGTTAGATAAGGCAAAAGAGTTTATTAATAAACTAATACAAAACTTACAAGACAACAGGGTAGGACTAGTAGTATTTGCTGGAAAAGCTTACCTACAAATGCCACTAACAAACGATATGACAGCATTAAAGATGTTTTTGGATAATGCAAATCCTAACCTAATTAATTATCAAGGGACTAATATTGGCGAAGCTCTGACGCTTTGCAGTAATAGTCTCGATACAAAAGAAAAGAAATATAAAGCAGCTATTCTAATTACTGATGGCGAAGATCAGGATACAAAGGCATTGGAAGCAGCGAAGGCTTTAGCAGACAAAGGGGTAATTGTTCATACAATAGGAGTGGGGGAAGAAACGGGAACAGAGATAATAGAGTCTGGAACGAGTAACTTTAAAAGAGATGCAAATGGGAATATTGTTATTACAAAACTAAATACTTCGCTATTAGAGCAAATCGCTAGCACAACAGGGGGAAGCTATCATCACCTAGATAATGCCGAAGCAGTGAGTAAAGATTTGTCGGACACTCTTAATTCGATGAAAAAGAAAGGGATAGAGAATGCTTGGGGTTATCTAGAGTATCAATCGTATTATTTTATTTTTTTAGGATTGGCGATTGTATTACTAGTCCTAGAGCTTTTTATTTCTGAAAGAAAGTCTAATATAAAGTTCAATAAAGCTACTTTGGGATCAATAGTAATGCTCTTTTTTGTTATTCCGAGCTTTTCTCAAAGTAATGCTATTAAAGGTGCAAATGAACTATACAAAAAAGGTGATTATAAAGCGGCGCAGAGTGAGTATGAGAAGGTGTTAGAAAGCGAGACTCAAAACAAGGTTGCTCTTTTTAATTATGCTAATTGTTTGTACAATCAAGAGCAATATGCTACGTCAGTAAAGCAGCTAAATTTATTGATAGAAAATACCTCAGAATTTTCTATAAAGGCTAAAGCTTGGTATAATAAAGGGTTGGCAGAAGTTCGTATGCAACTTTATGAGCAGGCAAAAGCTTCCTTCATAAAGGTATTACTACTAAATAATAGTGATGAAGACGCAAGAGAGAACTTACAGATGGTAATAAATGAGCTGAATAAGCTGAAGGGGAAAAGGACAAGGCAGACCTATAAAGACGAGTCAACACAAGACGGGCAAATTTCCAAAAAGCAACTTCAACAGCAGATGGAAAAACTTCGTAGTAACGAAGAAAATTTGAGAAGGCAAATTCAGGAAAGGGGATTTAAACAAGAAGGTAACAATGGAAAAGATTGGTAAATGGAATCTTGTACATCCCAAATCAAAGTACAACGATTAATAAATATTAATTAGTCGTTGCACCTGATATCGCATCCACCCAGAGTTGTCTTGCCAGTATTTTCTTCTGTGTATCCATTAGCCACCTCAACCCACAATACATTAATTGTATAGTAATGGTGTATAACCAATTGATCTTTCTTGCAACAAGCATAGTCTTTCTTTTGGTTAAAATTCTTACCAAACATTTTGGTAAAAGGTGCTGTGATGGTAGCAGTTACAATTAAACCTGTCATTGCAATTGCCGCAACATTCATTTTAAGATTTGTAAACATGGTTATCTAATTTGTAGTAACGTAATTAATTCAACGATGTAAAATTGCTTACAAATTACCTCTTAAAAAATCCCTTGAATAAGGGGTAGTAAAAAGGTGACATGAATGCGTTCAAAAATGCTCAATTACAGCAATAAAAAAAAGAGGCTGTCTCAGAAGGGGCAGCCCAACAGAACATTGTCTTTATGTGGCTTTGTGGTATGAATACGCCCGACCACAATATCATCAATAATTTCAGGGGAAAGAAGCTACAGGGGCCATTGAAGTCCATTTTTGTGGAGTCAGTGAAGCTGTTGTTAGAGGAGGTACTTTTGAGTATCAAAGACATTTTCACTGATGGTGCGAAGCTGGAGGCAGATGCCAACAGGTACACCTTTGTATGGGGTAAGGGTATCAAGACGAACAAAGAGAAGGTGGTCAACCAGTTGGAAAAGTTATGGTCTTATGCACAAAGTGTGACAGACAGGGAGATGGAAGGATTTGTCTCAATAAGCTACAACTTACGAGGCATTCGCTTAAGCTTTTAGTCCATCCGCTACAACTTATG
>JANYEX010000253.1 GCA_025359725.1 Chitinophagaceae bacterium
AGGATACACGTGAATTAATGTTAATTCATGTCCTCCCTTATGGGTTGTGTACATATTGGCAGTCATACATGTGTATCCTATAAGGGTGTGTACAAATTGGCAGTCATACACGTGTATCCTATAACGTTAGGCATGAATTAATCTTAATTCATGTGTATCCTATAACGTTAGGCATGAATTAACGTTAATTCATGTGTATCCTATAAGCGAGGGCTTGTATTAAAAATTATGGAAAACTAGCACCAAAATATTTGTTTTTTTAATAGTTCGGAATATCTTGCAGCGTACTTTTAAATGCCTAACTCTACTACATCAAATTATATAGATAAGGATGAAATAATTAACTGCCCAGCTAGCGGGGTCTTCGAATTTAGTGTTCATCCATGTTAAGCGCAGCGGATGTCGAACTAGTAAATGATAGGGATTTTCAATCCCAATACAAAGTAAAAAATCAGTGATTCTTTTTTAGAGGCCGTTCGGAATGCGCCGCTTAACATCCACTAACAGCTTCTCAAGATGTCGTCGAGCTCAGGTGGGGTGGGTAGTCCTACGGGTGATGGCAGTCCAATTTTTCCCTTTGATGGTGGTATGAGTTTGATGCGACTAACAAGCGGTATTTGCTATGGGGCAAAGAAATTAAAACCATTAAAGCCTTGGAGATTGTAGTGGATTATTAAGAGTTTGGTAACTTATCAGAGGATTAATTGTTTAATTTTTTATATTCAATGAATCCATTACTATCACTTTTCAACAAGACACTTATCTAGCATACAAACTAACAACTTGCACGAAACCCCATCTGGCTTGTCTTTAATTTTTCTTCTAAAAACCTACACAGGACATTTTTCGTGGTAATTAATTAGTTCTATCGGGCTTCTTTCTATTTCGTATCCATCATAATAAGCCTTTACCTCATCCAAAACCGCCTCTACTTCTTCTCTTTCTTTTAAAGTAACCAAACGGTTTCTAAACTCTTTTATGTTGGGTAATCCTTTTAGATAATTAGAATAATGCCTTCTCATTTCATTGATCCCTACCACATTTCCTTTCCATTCAACCGATTTCCTAAGGTGCTTTTTGCTTACTTCTATACGCTCTTTTAAGGTAGGACTAGGCAACAATTCACCTGTTTGCACATAATGTTTTATCTCCCTAAATATCCAAGGATACCCAATGGCAGCGCGCCCTATCATAATGCCATCTACGCCATACCTGTTCTTATATTCCAGTGCTTTCTGCGGACTATCAATATCACCATTACCAAAAATGGGAATATGTATCCTAGGGTTATTTTTAACCCTAGCAATCAACGTCCAATCTGCCTCGCCCTTATACATTTGGCTACGGGTTCTACCATGAATGGCAAGGGCTTTAATGCCACAATCCTGCAAACGTTCGGCTACTTCCTCAATGTTTTTACTATCATCATCCCATCCCAAACGGGTTTTTACGGTTACGGGCAAACTTGTGGATTTAACCACAGCCGTTGTTAATCGAACCATCAAATCTATATCCTTCAGCACCCCAGCACCTGCACCACGGCAAGCAACTTTCTTAACGGGGCAGCCAAAATTTATATCCAACAAATCGGGGTTAGTAACATCTACTATTTTGGCAGCAAGGGCAAGACTATCCTCATCTCCACCAAATATCTGAATACCTATTGGGCGTTCATAATCGAATATATCAAGCTTTTGTCTGCTTTTTATGGCATCACGAATTAACCCTTCGCTACTTATAAACTCAGTGTACATCAAATCTGCGCCATTATCCTTACAAACCGCCCTAAAAGGCGGATCGCTAACATCTTCCATGGGTGCTAGCAACAACGGAAAATCGGGTAATTCTATCTTGTCTATTAAAACCATATTTTTTGTTATCAGTTTAGTGACTACTTATTAATCAATTTGCCTGTAAATTCGCCACTTTTAAGCAAATATAAAGAACTGTGTTAGTGATTAGTGGTTAGTTATTAGTGGTTAGAAAATAAAATTCTATCATTCCTACTAACCACTGATAACTAATAACTAACAACTAAAAATATTATGGAAGAACAAGAAGATTTTGTACCTAGACCAGGGCATGAACAAATAAATGAGCCCACACCTATTTATATTGATAATGAATATACCAATTTCCCAATAAAGCGTAATTATTGGTCGCAATTTGGATTATTATTAGCATTGATAGGAGGTGGGATAATAGCGGGTGCTTTTATCACCATTGCAGTTGTAAAGATTATGTTACCACATGAGAATCTTGCCAACTTAAGCCAAGCCTTAGCAAATCCTGCAAATGTTGATGCTATGAAGGTTATGCAAATTGTAACTACGGTGGCAATGTTCTTTATCCCTGCATTTCTTTTTGCGTTAGTGGCTTATAAAAAACCATTTGAGTATTTAAGTTTTAATAAAAATGTTTCTTGGAAACAGATTGGCTTTGTCGTGTTGATAGCTTGTATGGCATTATTGGTGGGTAGTGCTTTGAGCGATTTAAACGAACAAATTCCAATTCCTAAACATCTGCGCGAATCTTTCCAAAAAGCTGAAGATGAATACAACGAACAGGTTTTTTCGATAGCCAAAATGAATAACGTTAAGGATTATCTAATTGCGATGTTTATTATCGCTTTGCTACCCGCTATCGTTGAGGAAACATTCTTTATGGGGGCATTGCAACAACTTTTTACCAATTGGTTTGGTAAGCCTTGGCTAGCAATATTAATAACCAGTATTTTGTTTAGTGCCATCCACATGAGTTATTTTGGCTTTCTTACTAGGGCAATGTTAGGCGGAGTACTAGGTTTTTTATTTTATTATGGAAAGAGTATTTGGTTAAATATCTTGGCACATTTCCTTAATAACGGAATTGCGGTTACGTCTTTATATTTCTCATCCATGAAAGGAAAACTTACCAAAGAGGACCTAGACGACCATTTTCCTATATGGCTTTCTATTGTGGCAACTACTTTATTGATATATCTTCTTATCAATTTCAAAAAGACAAGCGAAGCTTTTTTGGCTGAAAAAGAAACCCATTTATTACAAAATAATATTACGCTCTAATGAAAGAATGGTACTTGATACTAAAAACCAGAAACATGGCAGAAGCTAGCATTGTACAGGGAATGCTGGAAGAAAATAACATACCAGTGCAGGTTTTAAACAAGCTAGACAGCAGTTACCTAAACTTTGGCGACATAGAACTATACGTTCCCGTTACCCTGAAGGATATGGCAAAAGGGTTGATGGATAAAGGACTATTAAACTAATTGATAATTGACAATTTGGAATTGAATAAATTCTGCCATGATACCTCAATTATCAATTTTAAATTATTAATTTTCAATTAAATAAATGGCTTTAAATTTTCAAGTTTTAAAAACTCGAACAGTTACTGCAATAGTTTTTGTGGTAGTAATGCTTGCGGGGTTATTTTGCAACCAATGGAGCTTTCTGGCTCTTTTTACGATTATTCATTTTGGTTGTTGGATAGAATATCAAAAGATAGTTGCCTTAATCAATCCAGAGTACAAAGCTACTTCTACCTTCCATCGCAATGGCATCATGCTTTTGGGGTGGTGTTTTATGCTTTTAAATACTAGCAGCACTTATCAAATTGGGCATATTGCATTGAAAGGTATTGGGTGGTATGGCTTGCAATTATGTACTATTCTTTTTTGTCTGAATGAGATAGTATTAAAGAAACAACTAAACCTAAAAGTGATAGGCTTTTCGCTGGCAGGGTTAGTTTACATATCATTAAGTTGGGGCTTGATGATGCGACTTTGGGATCTTTCTATCAACATGAGCAATACCGTAATTACGCCAGGGTATCTATTACCCGTAATCCTAATAGCTTCTATCTGGATAAACGATACGATGGCTTACATTGTAGGTTCATTAATAGGGAAAACACCTTTCTCGACTATCTCGCCCAAAAAAACTTTAGAAGGAACAATTGGGGGTATCATTCTATCGATAACCGCTGTAACATTAGGATGCAGATACCTTCTGAACATCAATAACATAAAACTACTGTTAATTATTTCATCTACTGGAGCAATAGTGGGTACTTATGGCGATTTGCTAGAGAGTAAGCTAAAGCGATTGGCAGGAATAAAGGATAGCAGTAGTATTATGCCTGGACATGGTGGGTTTCTAGATAGATTTGATTCCCTTTTGTTGGCTACTCCTTTTGTTTGGGCTTTAATAAAATTGTTTGTATAGGCATTCCTTCTTTTTAGTTGAGTCAACATCATTGATAGTGAAATTTTTGTTCCCATATCACTGATAATTTAACCAAGACAACTAGCTACGAGTACTATTTGGGGCTCAGAAAATATCATTTCAAGCACTTATCATACCATTTTGAACACTTTTTATACCATTTTAGAGACAATGTACCAAGGATTTATCTATAGAATGGTATAAATAATGCCTCAAATAGATACAATTAATAGCTATTTAATAAGTTTCACAACCTATTTACTAAAGTAACTTTTACTTCTTGATAATCAGCTGCTTTGCCCAGCGATAATCATCTTTCGACCAACGTAAAAAATCAATTAGCATAAAAGATTTTTCTTTCTTGAAGAATATAAATAAGGAATAAACTAAGTTAATGGAATAGCTGATGGTGCTTATAATTGCCGCCGCATTAATGCCAAATCTATTGGTAAATAATAGATTCCCAGAAATCATAAAAACTAATGCTATCGTGGCGCCTGTTACGTCTACTTTAACCATATTCTTCCCCCCAAAGTATGCCGAGAACAAGGTTAATATAGCCAACATCAATATTCCTGGTAGTAACAAAAGAAAAGGTATGTGCATGATGGAAAAGCTAGTACCGAAAACGTATTTAAACCCTAATTTCCCTAAAAGGGCTGCTAGTATAACCAGCAAAATAAACAGTTGTATTAGTAGCCTAGATATGATAAAAATGTTCTTTTTAATGGTCTCTTCGTTTAACCCCTCCGCCGTTTGTGGAAAAATAACGCTAGCTAGTATTTGAGGGATAATTAATAACATCTGACCCATTTTAGATGCCTGAATATAGTTGCCAAGCTCGGTCTGTGAACGATAGTGTTCTACAAACCAAAAGTCTATTCTATAAACCATGAAGAAAATAAAATTACCCGCCAAAGCCACTAAAGAATACTTAAACAACCAACGGAATTGCAATATAGTAGGTAATTGGAATGACGAAAATAGCTTGTTTTCAATAAAAAACAAAGCAGCCAAAGCAATGCCTTGTATGGTAAAGAAAATGAAGTAGGTATTTACTACTGTTGATGTTTGGGTATGCGTTTTACCAAGATAATAGACAATGCCACACAAAAGAAAATTTATAGTGCCGAGGCAAATATTGGGTGTAACAAAATTATGTTTTGCATAAAAAAGTACCGAAAACAAATTGGCAAGTATTACACCTACCGCATAATATACACCGTAAGAAACGGCTGTATTTGTTGGAACGCCACTTACCGGAAAATAGATAAAATAATATCTGAGTGCAGGAAATAGAATGAGGCTTCCCACAATTGCAACAACTATTCCCAACCAAGAAAGAGCAGAAAAAGAAATGGACTTATTGGCACCATAAAAGGAAAAACCACTATCAAAATTAAAGCTTCCAATAAGAATAAAAAGTGAAAATAGATTGGTAAGAAAATAGACCCAACCAGCACCAGCAGCCTGCAAGTAGCGGCTAAGGATAATATTTAGCAGCAGAATAGCAGTAAAATAAAATCCACGCCATATAAGACTTTGCTGTAAAAGTTTTTCGAACTGCATATTCAGTAAGTTTGCGGCTAAAGTACTGCATTGTAGTACTGAATCATTGTAAGATATAGTATGGGAATAACAAATTCGGTTAATAAAAAAGCGAAAACAGAAACAGAAACCGGTTTGGGTACCAATAGTAATAGTAATGGCGGTCGTTTTTTTAACAAAGACGGCTCCCCCAATATAGAAATGCGTGGTATACCCTTGCTAGAAAGATTAAACCTATACCATACTTTGCTTTCATTGCCTAAATGGAAGTTTATGGCAATAATAGTATTCTCATTCATTGCAATGAACTTAATTTTTGCAGGCATTTACTTGATGATAGGAATGGATCATCTAAATGGGATGGTGGCAATAACGCCTGCACAAAAGTTTGGAGAGGCTTTCTTTTTTAGCGCACAAACATTTACAACCGTAGGCTATGGAAGGATAAACCCCATTGGTTTCGCGGCAAGCTTTGCAGCAGCACTAGAGGCCTTGGTTGGATTATTAAGCTTTGCATTGATAACAGGTTTGTTATATGGGCGTTTTGCAAGACCAAAAGCCTATATAAATTACAGTACTAACGCTTTGTTTGTACCATTTAGGGGTGGGGTTGCTTTTATGATGCGGATGGTTCCCTACACAAAAAACTACCTAGTTAATGTAGAAGCAAAATTGACCATGAGTATGCAGGTAGTAGAGGATGGGATACAGAAAAATAAGTTTTTTCAATTGGCATTAGATATTTCAAAGGCTACAACTATGATATCCAATTGGACGTTGGTACATATTATAAATGAAGAAAGTCCTTTTTACAATCTAACAAAAGAAGACATTGAAAGTTCCAAGGCAGAAGTATTGGTGTTTGTTCAGGGTTTTGATGAAAGCTTTTCCAATACAGTTATTTCTAGAACATCTTACACTTATGAGGAATTTGTTTATGGCGCAAAGTTTTTACCTATGTACCATCCTAATGCAGAAAATACAGGAACCATCATAAACCTTAACAGATTAGATGCCTACGAAGTGACAGAACTTCCAATAAAGATGTAAAACTGGATATTTAAAATCATCTTTATTAGTTGGTATGTTTATTTAATGTTACTTTTTGTAGAAATAGCCCGATTTAACCTAAATAAGAAAAATAATTTCGAAAAATTGTTAAACTTTTGCGGGATAATTCTGCAAAATATGCAATCTTTGTGCATTGCTTGTTAATACCCCATAAACAATGAAGAAGTTAATCGCTGTTTTTTTAGTTTTGATTGTTATCAAATGCTATGCAATTGCAAAAGTTGCTGCCCCTAATCTTCTTATTTTAAATGATAATGAGCTACCTATTGAAGGTGGTGTAAGTATCATAATTGCTGTTAGCCTAATCTACGGATCAAGGGTTGGCAGAGAGATGCAAAAACAAGAAGAAAAGGATAAGGAAGAATTAGTTTAAATTTACTTTACGGACAAACTTTATTACTAAAGCATCACCTAATTAGTGGTGCTTTTTTATTTTAAACATTTAATGGGTTATGGGGTTATTCTGTAAACATTTTTCTTAATAATCATACATACCTTTTATGAGAACTATACTCTGCTTGATAGTATTTGTTTCTGGATGGTTAATAATGGCACAAAGCTGTATGAGATTTCGCACAAGCGATTCTGACGCAACGAAAGTTTTTAATACTGCGGGAGTTCCTTTAACCATCAAGGTATTAAAAGTTGGCAAACATGATTTACATTTTGTAATGACAGGCAATGATACTCTACCTACAATCGTTTTTGTTCATGGAAGCCCAGGCAGCTGGGATGCTTTTGAAGATTATTTGAAAGATAAAGACTTGCTGAGGAAATATAGGATGATATCTATAGACCGCCCTGGTTTTGGATACAGTAATTTTGGTAAAGCCCTCAACTTGCAGGACGAATCAACCGTTATATCTGCTTTGTTTCCCTACATCAAGAATAAAAAGCCCGTTTACTTAGTTGGTCATTCTTTAGGCGGTCCAATGATAGTGCAATTAGCAGCAGACAATCCTAATTCTGTAGATGCTTTGGTAATATTGGCTGGTGCAATAGATGTATCCCTCGAAAAGTCAGAACATTGGCGTAGAACATTAAAATCATTTCCTTTACGATATATGATACCAGGTGCGTTAAGACCATCCAATGATGAACTGTGGTATTTGAAAACAGATTTAATTAAATTGAAGCCACGCTTTACTGAGATTAGATGCCCCGTTTATATTCTACATGGAGACAAAGACCCATTGGTTGATTACGGTAATCTTGCTTTTGGAGCAAAGGTTTTTACAAATGCTGCCAAAGTTGATACACTGACCATCCAAGGTGCTAATCATTTTATTCCTTGGATGCACTATGAAACTATTAAAAAAGTGTTACTAAATCTCTATTGAAATAATGCGTTGATAATACCACATCTAGATTATTTTAAAGCCTCAGTTTTTGTTGATTGTTTTTTATAAATCCTACAGCATCATATACAAGCAAAACCATAATACCAATTTTTATTTTCAGGAAATTAATTTTATCCAAGACCTCTCTTTTGTTAATCTACACTTAATACTTTGCAACAAAGTTGCATAGATATATATTTGCAGCCAATGCGATTAAAAATAAACTGGGATGCTTTAGGGATTACAACCTCTGTTGCCTGTGCAATCCATTGTGCTTTTTTACCTTTATTTCTATCAAGCCTTCCTTTGTTTGGCATCAACATTATACACAACCTTGCTTTTGAATATGGCATGATTGCCATAGCTTTTATTGTAGGTATTTTGGCTCTTTCACATGGTTACAGGACTTGTCATCATCGTTTGTTACCCGTTTTTTTATTTTCTATTGGCATCTGTTTTCTTCTTGCTAAACAAATATGGCATCAATGGGAACTGTACCTTTTACCCCCTGCTGTTATTGCTATTATTACCGCCCACTATATTAATTACAAGCTTTCTAGAAATCATCATGATTTTCTGAATACAGAAAATCATTAATCATCTTATTTCAAGTCCCCTCCTATCCTACCCTTTTCACTCAAAGAATCATTCGCTATTGCTAATTAAATATTTAATGGTTACTTATTCTATCAGTTGGGGCTGCTTAACCCGAATCTCAATTGCTACAATATATCCTTCCAAAAAGGACTTTCAATTGATAATTTCCTATCCTAATTTTCAATTATTTCTTCTTTATTGCAAGATATTCAATTTCTATTACGGGACATACAAAAGCTATTGTAAGATGTCCAATATCTTCAATAGAATGTGTCGTTTCAAGTGTTTTTTGTCTAAATCTTTAATAGAATGTCTAGAATTTATACGGGACATGCAAATACCAGTTGTTTTCAGTCAGACAATAAAAGTATTTGGATAAAAGACCATAGATATTGCACATTCTATTGAAGTTTTTATACATTCTACTAAAGCTTTTGGGCATTCTATTGAAGATATTGGACATTCTAACGAAGCTTTTATATCTCCCGTATAAAATTTCGGTGAACTCTATTATAAAATTAAATATTTGGAGGTATTAATCGTCGGATTGTAATTAATGCAACCCTGAATGTAAAAAGTATAGTTTGATTGCCTATATTTACTAAAATATATTAAGTGATGAATACTTTCTCAATAGCCATTCATGGGGGTGCTGGAACAATCGTAAAAGAAGATATGACTGCTGAGTTGGAAGAGGCTTATTTGCAAGGTTTAAAAGAAGCACTAGAGGCTGGTTATGCGGTGTTAGAACAAGAAGGGGAAGCTGTAAATGCGGTGAAGGCAGCATTGGCAGTGTTAGAAGATAACATATTGTTTAACGCAGGCAGGGGGAGTGTTTTTACTAAAAAAGGTGTACAGGAAATGGATGCTGCCATTATGGATGGTAGCGATTTAAGCGCAGGGGCTGTAGCGGGAGTAAGAAATGTGCGCAATCCAATAGAGTTAGCAATGGAGGTGATGCGAAATAGCAACCATGTATTTTTAAGTGGCAAGGGGGCAAATGATTTTGCCATAAAGCAGGGCATAAAGCTGGAACCAGAAGAATATTTTTACTCTCAGTTTAGATATGACCAATGGAAAGCATTACGCGATAGTGACAATTATTCTTTAGACCATACCAACCACCAAATAGAAGAGTTATTGAAAGATAAAAAGTTTGGAACTGTCGGTGCCGTTGCTTGTGATAGCAAAGGAAATATTGCTGCTGCAACAAGTACTGGTGGGATGACCAATAAAAAATACGGAAGGGTTGGCGATAGTCCTATTATTGGTTGCGGAACGTATGCAAACAATAAAACCTGTGCTATCAGTTGCACTGGGCATGGCGAATTGTTTATAAGAGGTGTAGCAGCATACGATGTAAGCTGTTTGGTGGAATATAAAGGTTTGTCATTACAAGAAGCAATGAACGAAGTAGTGCATCATAAATTGATGGCAATTGGTGGCGAAGGTGGAATGATAGGAATAGATGCCCAAGGGAATTATGCTATGGTGTTTAATAGCGCAGGCATGTATCGGGCAGCCAAAAAAAGTGACGGCACTTGTGAGGTTGATATTTATAAATAAGAAAAATATCCTTTTTTTATTTCTGGATTAGACAACATTTCAAACTAATATAATACTTGCTTTGTTTACACTAATGATAATTGCGTTAATGAAAAAAAGTAACACATTTCCACCTGAAAATAACATTCCAAATATGAAAGAAAGCCCTCTCACAAACAATACAGACTCTATTTTTCTACATTATAAAAAGATGGAAGAGTCGTACAATAAAAATTTGCGGTTCTATCAATCCCTGTTTCAATACAACCCTGAGGCAATTTTTTCATTGAACCTTGATGGAAAATTCACTAGTGCAAACGAGGTGATGTTGAAAAAAACAGAGTGTTCTCTTGAAGAAATCACAACGCTAGATTTTATTGCCTTTGCACATCCTGATTATGTAGAGAAATCTAAAGAAGCTTTTAATGAAATCAAAAAGGGGGTAGTACAGGAACTTCAACTGAAAATAGTTGCTGCAAAGGGTACAATAATGGATATAACCCTCAGGTGCTTGCCGATATATGTTGATGGAGAAATTATTGGCGGGTACGGTATTGCTACAGATATTACCAATAAACTGAAGATAGAACTTGAGATAAAGGATGTATTGGATAACTTGGCCAAGGCTTACGTTGAAAAAGATAACATACTAGAAAGTATTACCGAAGGCTTTTTTGCAATAGATATTGATTGGAACTTTGTTTATTGTAATAGGATTATTGAAACCATCCTAGGACTTACCAAACAACATATTGTTGGGAATAATTTTTGGAATTTGATAGATCTAGCAAATGCCCCACTCATACTGATAGAGTTTAAGAAAGCTATGGAGACAAAGGTTCGTGTACATTTCGAGATGTATTACGCCCCACTCAATACCTGGTTGGATATAACTGCTTACCCTAATGATAATGGAATCTCTAGTATTGTAAAGGTTATTAACGAGGAAAAAAGACTTGAGCGTCTTTTTAATTTAGAGAAGGGGGCGTTAGAGCTAAATACAAATATTGACAACACTTCGGATGATATTGTTGCATATTTATTGGATGGACTTCTCGAGATTCATCCCGAAATGATTTGCAGCTTATTAAGGGTTGAAAAAGGTCTTTTGATTGATTGGTATGGCGCTCAACTGCCTGATGGATATAGAAAACTTGTAGACAAGTTACCTATTTCCCCCAAAGTAGGCTCCTGCGGAACGGCAGCCTATACAAAAGAAATGATAATAGTAGAGGACATTTCTAAGAGTGATATATGGGAGGACTATAAAAATATTGCAGCTGAATATGGCTTAAAGGCTTGCTGGTCTTTACCCTTATTTGACAAAGAAAAAGAGGTATTTGCTACTTTTGGAGTTTATTATAAAACCACTAAAGTCCCCCATCCTTCCGAATTAAACAGCTTGGAGAGGGTACGAAATATCCTTACTACTATTCTTATAAATAATAAAGCAGAAGATGAGATACTAATTAGTAAAGAACGATATGATATTGTAGCAATGGCTACAAACGATGCCATTTACGATTGCGATCTTTCTACCAGAAAAATAGTCTGGAACAATGGAATATCTTCCATATTTGGCTTTAAATTAGAAAACATTGATGATTCGATAGAATGGGCATGGAAGGCTGTGCATCCGGATGATAAAGAACGAGTACACGGAAAACTTACAGAATACTTAAAAGGAAAGGGGAATACCTTTAGTGATGAATTTAGGTGTATTTGTGCCGACGGAACTTATAAGTATGTGCAGAGTAGGGTATTCATTATTAATGATGCAAGAACTGGCGGGGCAGTGCGGTTAATTGGGGCAATACAAGATATTACCGATCAAAAGACGAAAGAGTTGCAACTTAGACAACTAAATGAGGCCTTAGAAGAAAGGGCGCAACAGTTGGCGGTATCTAATACTGAATTGGAAAGGTTTGCTTACGTTGCCTCACACGATTTGCAGGAACCGTTGCGTACAATTACTAGCTTTTTGCAACTATTAAAAAGAAAGTATGCTGATAAAATAGATAAAACAGCCGAGGAGTATATTAACTACGCTACGGATGGTGCAGACAGAATGAAGCAGTTAATAATGGATATGCTTGAATATTCGAGGGTAAATACACAGCTAAACCTTAACGAAGAGGTTGATATGAAGCAAGTTATTAATGACGTTCTTTTTAATTTTTCTGGTAAGATTAAAGTTAGCGATACAATTGTTGAGGTTGGGGATAATATGCCAAGAATTCATGCAGTAAAAACCCAGATGATACAGATAATGCAGAACCTGATAAGTAATGCCATTAAATATCAAAAACCATCTGTACCGCCGCATATTATTATTAAAGCAGAAGAAAAAGAAACAGAATGGGAATTTTCTGTTACGGACGAAGGGATTGGTATTGACGAGAAATTCTATGAAAAGATATTTATTATCTTCCAAAGGTTACATAGCAAAACACAATTTTCGGGTACAGGCATTGGGTTAGCTATTTGCAAAAAAATTATTGAGAAACACAATGGGAGGATATGGGTTGAGTCTACTCCAAAATTGGGTAGCACATTTTATCTCACCATCCCAAAACAAAAATAAATGCAAAACAATAAATTGGGGCATAATGAGGTTATTGATATTCTGATTGTTGAAGACAACGAAATACATCTATATCTACTCGATCAATACCTAAATTTTTCCTCCTTAAAGGTTGGTACAATTTCTCGTGCAACCTCAATATCAGAGGCGCTGGATATACTCGATTCAGAACGTCCTAGAATTGTGTTTCTCGATTTATTCCTTCCTGACAGTGATGGATTAGAGTCTTTTAAACTTATACAGAACAAGATTAAAACTGCCGCAATAGTTGTCATTTCTTCACTATCGGATATAAATATTACGTTGGAGGCACTCGCTATGGGTGCGGAAGACTATTTGGTTAAGGGTGAGTTTGATGAACGTGTATTGGAAAAAACTGTTCGTTATAGTTTAGAGAGAAAAAAATCTGAATTACAATTGCAAGCTTCCGAAGCTAAATATCGTCAGGTGTTCGATAATAATCCTTCTCCCATGTACATCTACGACTATGATACCCTGCAAATATTAGAGTGTAACGAGGCGGCTGTAAGGACTTATAAATATACCAGAGAAGAATTTACAAAGCTTAAAATAACAGATTTACGACCTGAAGAAAGCAAAAATGCACCTGTTATTCAAGATGTAGAGGAGCTAAAGAAATTCCTGTCTAAACCATTGCCTCACAGAAAAAAGGATGGTGAAATAATTATGGTAGAAATATCCTTCTATCATATTGATATGGGAGGAAAAGAGGTCAGGCAAATACAAATTAATGATGTTACCGAAAAGATACGTTTACAACAAGAACTTGTTATTCAACAAGAAGAAAAACAACGGTCTATTACCGCAGCCACTATTACCGCTCAGGAAGACGAAAGAGCAGAACTAGGTAGAGAATTGCACGATAACATCAACCAGATTTTGGTAACCGCTTTGTTATTTCTAGACAATGTTATCTCTACCCAAAAAATGGATTTCGAAAGACTTAAATATGTAAAACAAATACTTTCTGAGTCTATAAAAGAGATAAGAAAGCTTACAAAAGGTCTTGTGCCGCCATCGTTAGATAACATTGGGCTTATTGCTGCCATGTATGGTATTATAAGTAATTTCAGGACTATTGATGATATAAAAGTAACCACGGAATTTGAGGAGTATGACGAAGATATGATACATGACGACCTAAAGTTGATGATATATCGTATAGTGCAAGAGCAACTAAATAATATTGTAAAGCACTCTCAAGCATCCAATGTAACCATCGCTTTGAGGAAGAATGACAATACCCTAAAACTGTTTGTAAAAGACGACGGTAGTGGTTGCGATTTGACAGAGGAGCGAAATGGTGTCGGCTTACAAAATATCAACACTAGGGCAGCTTTACATCATGGAGTGGTATCTATTAAATCATCGCCAGGCAATGGCTTTGAATTGGCGGTTGATTTCCCCATTTAAATAAAAAAGAAAAAGACTAACCGCATCGGAGCTTAACCACAAAGTTCACAAGAAAAAGGCAAGGAACACAATGAATTCAAGTCAAGTTTGACTCCACTCGGTTCATGTATTATTTCTAATCCCCTATGCTTCTTAGTAGAATCCTTTGTGTCCCTTGTGGTTAAAACTTCTGAGTAGTAACAAAAAATAAAAATATATGGATAAAGGAAGACTAGAGGCTTTCAGCGATGGCGTTATCGCTATTATCATTACGATAATGGTGTTAGAAATGAAAGTGCCACATGGCGATACGCTGGCGGCTTTAAAACCAATGCTGCCTGTTTTTCTCAGTTACGTTTTTAGTTTTATTAATGTGGGTATCTACTGGAACAACCACCACCACATGATGCACGCAGCCAAACATGTTAATGGTAGCGTGCTGTGGGCTAATATCCACCTGCTTTTCTGGATGTCACTCTTCCCTTTCGTTACCGCTTTTATGGGCGATAATAATTATACAACCATTCCCGTTGCCCTTTATGGCGTGGTTTCTTTAATGTCGTACGGCTTATTATATCTTGGCAAAATTCCTAATTGCTGTAAATGGAAAAAACTCTACACTAGCCATAGCCCTGGAAAAAGATAAGAAAGGAATGATTTCGGTAATTATTTATGCGTTTGGAACTGCCCTTAGTTTTCTAAATCCTTGGCTTGGGATTGCGTCTTATGTAATTGTTGCGGGCATGTGGTTTATTCCTGATAGTAGAATTGAGAATAAAATTAAACATGAAGAAGGCGAGGGTTAAGCATTAGCTTCTTATAGGTCACTCATTCTTTCTCTTTTCTGTCCTCCAACGCTACTCTCCACACTAAAATGGGCTTTTAGCGGCCTATCCTGATATAAAAACCGCTTCTTTCTTGGTAAATTAGTTCTTTCTCAAAAGCAATTTGGCTTGTTTCGGTCTAAAAATCACATATTTCAAGCAACAAAACACGTCTTCCGAGTAACGAAATACGTCTTCCGAGCAACAAAATACGTCCTCCGAGCGACAAAATACGTCCTCCGAGTAATGAAACACGTATTTCAAGCAACAAAACACGGGAATTTATTTAAACTGTGTCAATTGCAATTAGGGCTTTAGCCAAGTTTCGGCATCCTGTCGCCAAACATAATGCTTAATTGTTGAATGGTCATTTCCCAGTTTTTGAGTACTCTTTTCTAGTTTAATCAAAATGAATATTTTCTTTTCTAAAAAAAATATTACGCCAATTACAGCCTTAATAGCCCCACCTTATTCATTGTATTGATAGG
>JANYEX010000279.1 GCA_025359725.1 Chitinophagaceae bacterium
CTAGCCATTTCCCTTACCGTTAAGGCTCGTGGATTTGAATAATGAATATAGTCATCTGCAATAGTCATTACAGTTGGACTTTGCAAATGTGGTTTTAAAACATTGTAGTTTCTCTTTTCAGATTCTAGTCCTATTTCTTTCAATTTTTCTTTTGCCAAATCATAATCCCCTTCTTTACGAATGACTTCCAATCGTTTTACTACATCATCGTTTTGTTTACTTGTCTTATGATTATGTAAGGGTGCTACCAAATGCGACATTCCATTTTCCAACTCTTCAAAGTTTCTAATATAAAAAGGATGCTTTGCATTCACAAACCTTCCATTTAGTCTTCCCTTTTTAGACCATTCTGCATAGGTTAGACCCTGCTGGGCATCTACGCTTCCATCAATAGCCCTTTTCTTTAATAATGCCACCATTTGCTTTGTTGTACCATTATACTTTGCTTTCAAATCTATTTCTTCGTAATGAAATTTCTCATCATCATTTCCTACAAAGTCTAAATCGTATAGTGCCTCAAATATGGTCACTTTCTCATTTTCAGTTACTGTAGGCGGTATCTCTTTAATCAATTTCTGGTCTTTCCTGCAACCGATGAATAATACTCTTTCCCTGTTTTGTGGCACACCGTAATTTGAGGCAAGTGCTACAAAAGGTTCATCAATTTTGTATAATCTGATGTGGGATAATATTTCATTAAACTCATTTTCTAGGTTAGCCTTTACGACATACTCTTTCAACCCTTCAACACATTCATCAAACGAGTAAGTATATATTTCCAAAGCATTTATTATTTGAGAAACTGAATTTGAATACTCTTTAGCAGGATTCAAATTATTAAAAGCTACCTTAACCCTCTCTACTATTGATTCAGGTTTAATGGAAGTAAGGAAGTTATTAAAATCATCTACAAATAAGTCATTATCCAAATCACAAAATGCTTTCTCATTAATTACTTTCTTTCTTACATACGCAAGTTCTTGAACTCTTTTTAATAGGTTAAATCCGTGACGGATTGTACTTATGTTTAAATCTGTCTTGCTTGTTTTATAATTAACAATCTTTGGCGTAAGCAGCCTAAAACGGGTTTCTACATTTTGAATATATTTTTCTTTTATTCCTTCTACTTCCTTTTCCGTTGCACTTTCAAATTGCAATCTTAAGCTATAGCAATCAAGAATAAAAGATTCTTCTTTTTCAAGTCTACGCAACTGCCCAACAAAATGTATTAGTTGATTAAATTCTTGCAAATCAACAATAGACCTTATCTCTTGCAATATCATTTCCCTAATCTTCCCTTCGTCCTTTGTAAGTATGCCTTTTACATTCTCCATCACGAAATACTTAGGGCGCAACTGTCGAATAACCTTTAAATAATGCGAAAACAAATCATCCTTCTTATCAAATTTTTTTCTTTTTCCAGCAAGGCTAAAACTTTGGCAAGGTGGTCCACCACAAATAACATCCACTTGTTTGCCATTTAGTTTTTTAATAAGGTTGTCCAAAAAGTCAGGTTCGCTTATGTCTTGCTTTATAAATTCAGCATCAAGTCCTAACTGATAATTATAACGGGCAATATGGGTAAGTTCACAATTCTCATTAATATCACTTGCTAATAAGAAATCATAGAATTTATTGCCATATTCTGCTTGCAAAAAGCCTTCGCTAAACCCACCTGCACCCGCAAATAAATCCAAGAACGTTACCTTTTCTTTACCCTCGTAATAAGCGGGTTCTTCACAGACCATCGTGGTATCTGTATTTTCTTTTCGACTATTTACAAGTACTAAAATCTTGTCCTTAATCTTCTGGGTAGTTAGTTGCGAATGCGAGGCAGTATCAAAATGTTTCTCAACTTCTTGTTTCAAAAAGACAAGGAATTTGTTTATCCCTTTGTGATTATAGCAAGTCTCTTTGACAATTTGAGCCTCATTGTTCCAATCAGCTTCCTTTATCTTTTCGCCAGTAGCAACCTTAACCCTAGCATCCTTTTGACGAAGTACAAGATGTATTGGACAATGCTTGTTTTTGTCTGCTTTATCGAGGTAAAACTTTACATTAATCATAATGCGGACAAATTTACGGACACGGACGGATTTGCGGACAAAAGATATTGACACTATTTAATAATATTCCTAAAACAAAAAAAGGTCAAAAGCCTTCAGTCTCTCAACCTCCAGCTTTCAACCCTTTTAATAATTTCCATCTTCAACTCATCACTCATAGTCCATAACTAATTGCTTACCAGTTCCTGCTTTGCTTCTACCCAATTGATAATTTTTTCTGCTTCCTCAATCCCCGCGCTACATACCTTAACATTGAGGTTGCCATCATATCCCATTGCCAAATGCAAATTATCATAAGCCGAA
>JANYEX010000280.1 GCA_025359725.1 Chitinophagaceae bacterium
TAGCTAATGTTGCTTCAATATCATTTCTACAATAACTATTTGATTGTAGCGAAGCCACACGCCACAGGCGATGCGGTAGCAGCGAAGATGGTAGCGAGTAGACCCCGATTTTCAAACAGAACTGAACAAATTACATTCATAGGATAGATGGGGAGTTTGATGCGGACTAGCTGTGAAGTCACGCGCACTAGCTGGGCGGACTTGAGCTACATGGTATAAATAGTATGACTTAATTCATCGTTCTTTATAATGCAATCAATTTGACCCATTTTTTTAGGTATCTCTTTTATTGTTTTTTGTACAAAGTCAATTTTGTTTTTCCAAAACTTGAATCCAGATTTTATTTCAGTTTCATTGTCATGTGATAAATAAAAGTTGCTTGATATATTACTATTTCTGTCTAATGGATGCCCAATTGTAATAACAGAATAATTAGTTATAAAATATCTATCACTTTCATTTAGCTTCATTGGTGCATATAAATGAACCGATAACTTTTTAGGTTCAAAAGCATCTATAATTTGCTTGAATTTGTTATTTAAAAGACTATTGTTTTCAGGGTTTTTAATTATAACATCTAGTTGAAAAGGTTTGTCAAGTGTAACGGGAATAAATCTTTTAAGCAAAGAGATTAGATTTTTAATTTTACTATTGTCTTTCTCATCAAATAGATATTTGTCTATAATAATCATACTCGAGCAAGGGTGCTTACAAATATCTATCTCGTTCAATTCAGCAGTAGTTTCTATAGATGCAAAGGAATGTTCTAAAAAGAATGCACTATTAACGCAAGGCTGACCAATAATCAATGTACCCGTCTTAGAAGAAAGTTGTTCTGAATCAATTGAGGGCAGCGAAGTAAAATAAGAAAAATTCACCTCATCAAACTTATCTATGCACTGTTCAGCGAAAATCCTATTGCCCTTTATAGCTAAATGAATAAACCATTCCTTATACGTTGAATAATTCTTACTCCCACTTTTAATATATTTTGTTATTTTATTATTCCTTACATCGGTGTGAATGGTTGCGTTTTTAAATAGATTACGCATTCTCTCAAAACTTCTTTTTGCCTCAATTCTTTCAATACTTTCATCAATAAAAAATTGCGGTTGGTTATTGATAGAAATAGCAGTTTCATCAAAATGATCTAGAAAAGCTTCTGAAATAAATACAGTTGGATACATAGACTAATTCTTTTGGCTTTGATTTAATAAGAAAATTTCCATTGCAATATTGTCCGCTTCATCAAAAAAACCCCTACCAAAATCATCTGACAAACTACCATCTTCTAAGATATTTATCTTTTTCACTTGTGGCTCACCCGATGGCACTCTATCTGGGTGATAGAAATAATACAGTACAGTATCTTCTGGTTTTAGTTGGCTTTTGTTAGAAGCCGTTAAATATTGAAACTTCCTTATCAGGTATTCACTGTGAGTTTCAATAATAAAACGTATGGCAAATGTTTCATTCGCTTCAACAAACATATCCGCTAGTTTTGATTGTAATGCAGGATGCAAGTTTGCTTCTGGTTCTTCAACAAATAGTCTTGAAAGGAAACTGGCGTCCCAGTTAAATCCAAAAATAGCAATCTTTAAAATGAGCGGTAATACCTGAGAAACCCCATACCCCATATCAGCCAATGCTGTCCTTTTGCCGTTATTTACCAAATAAACGTATGTGCCAAGCCCTTCTGCATTTCTCTCTATTTCCAAATGTGTACCTATCTCAAATATTTTTAAGTACCTATCAATAAAATCGATGCAATCCTTGTGATTCTGACCTTCCTTGGCTTCTAAAATTTTACCTAACATGTCAGTTAATAGAGGATTTTCGGCCTTAGTATAAAGTCTTTGGACTGGACTTTTAATTCCTCCAATGAAATGTGTGGATGTGATTGAAGACTTATATAGTGTTTCGAAAATAGAATAGCGAATATTGTTACAGACAAAATATTTGAAGAAAAATTCGCTCATTGACAAGTCATTATCTGCCTCTTTTAATTCCCGGAAAGATGGCTTAAAATATAGAAGTCCTTCTTTGTAGTGATTTGCTATCATGTTATTATCATAATTATCAAAAGCAAATTCTTTTAACATAAAATCCGAACCGTTTTGATGTAGCTCTATCAAGTTTGCTTGCTGGTCAAAGTAGAAATTCGCTTCACCAAATTTAAAAAACATACCACTGTTGCCAAAACAGAAACTTGGGTATGCAATACTTTCATAAATGGTTTCAATACTTTTTGTTTTTCTCTTCGTTTCATACCAACGTTCACTTAGTGATTTTTGTATTGGCTTAATCCCCGTTAAGTCTTCTTGGTCAGTTGCATTATGATAGGTAATTGTATATTCAAACTTTTCTAAAAATTCTTTTTCAATGTCATTATACTCGTCTTTTGACAGTTCAAAAAAATCAGTTCCCGATTTCCAAAAATTATCAATCCCATTGTTAAAAACCAGCAATTCATCCGTTTCAGAATAAAGTAAGTGTTCTAAATAATCTAGAAATAGGTTGTCTTCTTCATACAAATCTTCATACAAGGTTAAACTCGACTTTAGAAGAATAGCCCCTCTGTCACCATTTACATAATTTGAATAGTTTTTGTATTCCTGTAAAAAGAAGAAATAATTTATTTTTATGTTATACTTTAACTCTTCAATTTCACTACATGAAAAAACAACTGATTTATTTTCACTTTTTAGAATAGTTAAGCCTACAAGCTTTCCCTGTTTTAAACTTCCTTTCAGTAACTTAAAGTCAATTCTCAACTCCAATTTTATTGAAACACCTCTAAATGTTTCCAATGGAAAATAAAAAGAGGTAATATCATTGTGTGAATTATGATTGGTAAGCTTTGAAAAATCTCCCAATATCCCCATTAACTCCTCAATATCCACGATGTCAGGATTTATTAATGTTTCATCATCATTCATTGCTCCTTCTCGTTTAATCAAGAAATTTTTTAAGAGATTTAATCCTTTTGCTACACTACTCTTTCCACTATTATTTGTTCCTGTGAAGATGGTTATTGGTGCTAAATCAAAATAGGTCTTATCAGAAAATACCCTAAAGTTTTCTAAGCCTATTCCATTTAAAAAAGTGTGTACGTTAAATTTCATATTTTTGATTCATCTAAATTAAAATTGTTTATTCAGCATTTAGTTTAACTGTCTCCTTGTTTCTTAATTCATTAACCTCACTAATTGTTTTCGATAGGTCTATCGGTTTTGTATCTGCCATAAGTAATTTGTTTTGGTAAATGTAGGGATAAACCCATCAAAAAAAAGGTCAAAAGCCTTCAGTCTCTCAACCTCCAGCTTTCAACCCTTTTAATAATTTCCATCTTCAACTCATCACTCATAGTTCATAACTAATTGCTTACCAGTTCCTGCTTTGCTTCTACCCAATTGATAATTTTTTCTGCTTCCTCAATCCCCGCGCTACATACCTTAACATTGAGGTTGCCATCATATCCCATTGCCAAATGCAAATTATCATAAGCCGAA
>JANYEX010000032.1 GCA_025359725.1 Chitinophagaceae bacterium
CTTCAAAAACAACAGTTCTTGTCTCGTTTGTATTGATAAATGGATCCCCAAAGCTTGCTACATCAATACCAATCAACTTTAGTTTGGTACTCATATCAAATCCTAAGAAAGATTTACTTTCATCTGCCGTTAGATTATTAGTTACTACTTCAGCCATTTCATAACCTGGTGCAACCAATCCGTAAATCATTCCATGATGCAAGGCGCATTCTCCTATAGCATAAATAGAATGGTCAGCAGTCTGCATTTTGTCATTCACAACAATACCACCTCTGTGTCCAACTTCCAATCCACAAAGCTTAGCTAACTCATCTCTTGGTTTAATGCCGGCAGAGATAACCAGCATATCTACATCAATCTTTGTATCATCAGAAAACTGCATCCCAGTAATACAATCATCACCAAGGATGGTAGAAGTATTTTTACTAGTAAATATCTTTAACCCAAAAGTTTCTAACTTATTCTTCAAAATTCCAGAAGCTGCCTCATCTATTTGGCGAGGCATCAAACGAGGTGCAAACTCAATAACAGCAGTATCTGTAATACCTAAATCAATCATCGCTTTGGCAGCTTCCAATCCTAGTAAACCACCCCCAATTACGGCTCCTTTCTTAGCCTTCTTGGCATAAGCCTGCATCATCTCTAAATCTTCTATTGTTCTATATATGAATACACCCTCTTTATCCACACCAGGAATGGGGGGAACAAAAGCAGCAGACCCTGTTGCCAATACAAGTACATCATAACTTTCGGTGATGCCATGGTAAGAATGTACTGTTTTAGCAGTTCTATCAATACTTTGTACAGGATCGGAAAGGTGCAGCTTGATATGGTTATTTTCATACCAATCCATGGGGGACATAGACAAATCTTCTGCAGTCTTACCAGAGAAGAACTCGGAGAGATGCACACGGTCGTAGGCTGGTCGAATTTCTTCACCAAAAACTACAATTTCAAATTGTTGCGGCTGCGACTTGGTTACTAACTTCTCGCAGAACTTATAACCAACCATGCCATTGCCAATAACTACTATTTTCATGTTGTTTAAATGAAAGTGTTAATAAAAGCAGATGGCAAGTAATTGTTATTGTAATTAATTATATATAATATTTAAAAGTAATAAAACTTGTTATTTATGTATAATTATATTACAGAAGTCATAAAAGTAAGTGCTTTTTTTGAATAAATAGATTTTTATTGAAAAATAACTAAATATTTTTATTAAATATTTAGTTATTTTTAATACATCTATGTCTATTTTATTATTTTTAATTCTTATTTATTTTTTATTTAATAAAAGCCAAGTTGATGTTATTTCTGGTTTATATTTTTAATAGATATTTTTTTTATTACAAAACAATTTTACTCTGGATTAAAATTCATTAACGCTATCATAATTAGCTATAATTATAGTTTTCTGCCATTCTAGTGCAAAAAAAACTCCTTTATGCTTTGTTGTAAGCCCATAAGTATGCGTAAAAATTTTATTTGTCAAGGGGAGTACCTTTTAATGCTTGTTTTTCAATTTTTAATCTAGATTAAAATGGTCTTAATCTTCAATCTTTGAATTTTAAAAAGAAAATAGCCCACTAATTGTTGGTAATTAGTACGTCTCAAATCACTCGAACTTCCCTTTGGATCTTCTATAATTTTTTTTCTTATCAAGTTAGTTTGGTAGTAAATAGTTAATTATGTCCAACAAGATACCTCACAACAATAAATCGTGTAATAGATTATGAATAAAGCTTGGAATAAAAACCAAATACTGGATGGTAATTTTCTTTTAATATTGCATTTAAGTAGGAAATGCTATAATAAATAGAATGAGAGAGAGCAAAAAAGGTTGTGATTTGAAGAGTTGTGTATTTTGTAAATTGTGTTTGAAGGAGTGGTTGCCAGCTATTAATTTAAACAGAAAGACCTTTGAATATAAAAAGGGGGAAGTGATTTTTACAGAAGGAGAAAAGGTAGAGGGTATATACTTTGTGTTCTCGGGTGTAGTAAAGGTTCACAAAAAATGGGGGTATGATAAAGAATTGATTCTTAGGTTTGCCAAGAAAGGGGATATTTTTGGACACAGGGGTTTAGGAAATAATCCATTGTATCCTATTTCTGCTACAGCAATAGACAATGTTACTGCTTGTTTTATAGATTTGGATTTTTTTATTTCTTCACTTACAGTAAACCACGCTTATGCTTTGCAGTTGATGATGTTTTTTGCAGATGAATTGCAAGAATCCGAAAAGAACATGCGCAACCTCGCACACATGACCGTAAAGGGTAGAGTTGCCAATACATTAATAAGA
>JANYEX010000069.1 GCA_025359725.1 Chitinophagaceae bacterium
TTTTGGAATAACATCTAGTTGTTGTATGTAACCAAGAAAATAAATATACTGGGCAAGATAATTCAGCTTGGGTTTTTGTAATCTTAGTTCATTAATATTTTTATTCGTAGGGTAGAATAGTTTAAAGATGTACTCATCCACCCAATCACAATTACGTGGTGATTGGGAACAAAAATCAATTAATGAAAATTCATTGTTACATAAGGCAAACTCTTTCGATTTGTAATATTCACTTACAAAAACAGGCATTTCATTTAAGTCTTCTTCTTCATAATTTTCACTCTCATAAATTGCTCGAGTATCAAAAGCTAATAAAAGATTGTACTTCTTTATATTACCGTCTGAATTATCTGGGATTAATTTAAATCGACACCAATTAGTAGGCCCAAAATTGGATTTGCCATTTTCACTAATATTGAAAAATGGGAAAGGCAGCCAATGATTTTCGAATTTTTCAAAACGGCATTTATTTAAAGATATTGTAAAGCAATCCGAACCTCCATCATCGTCTTGCATAGGCGTGATTGTTTTGTTTCCCTCAGAATAAAAATCCTTTTCTATTTCATCCCATTTATATGAAATGAATTTTTCATCCTCCATTCTGCCTACTTTACCATTAGTTAAATAGCCTAGTAATGACAAATCTCGCTTCTTAACCCATAATTCATCCTCTGTAAAATTATGTGCAATTTCCAATTTCAATTGTTCGCTTGCTACATCAAACCACTCATGGAAATACATTTTGAAGTTATCATTCATGCTAATTTCCAAAGGAATTGTAAGATATTGAATACCCGAGTTAGCAATAAGATTCATATAGTGATTTATTTATTATAAAGGAAAGCCTAATTTCGATAAACGCAAATATATACGAAACGTTTTGCCATTTTTTAAAAGTACTAATGAACTTTATAGAAATGCTTAACTTTATTTTTTTATAACCAGGAAAAAGATACAAATTATTTTATAAAATGACACCAAGTTGGAATCTATCTTAATATGAAGATTAATCTTTTGTTAGGCTTTATTGTAAGCAGATTGAATTTTTGAGATAATAATATTGGGGTTAATCAGAGTTTGAAAAAAGCAAAAAAGTTCCCTTGTTTTACTATCATTATTGCAAACTATGTATTTCAATATACCTAAATTATAAAAACCAAAGGTTGTCTTTGCCATAATGTATATCATCTACATTGAAATGGGGGGCAATTTGTGCCAACATTTCGGGATATTTGATTGTGACTGGTAAGTTTTGATGGCTAACTGATTTCCAATACATACGACTGAACTCATAAACCTGTTGTATTAAATCGCTGATAACTTTTGCTTCTTTTAATTGATCGGGATGTGTACTTTCAATTTTAAGTTTAATGGGGAACTGCCAACCTTCGGTATCTTTAATTATAGCATTTGTATAGCGCACATTATTGAACAATAAATATTTATTGTTTCCGATGTGTATGTAAGTGCCACTAAGTGGCATCAGCCCTTCTAAAGAATAATCGAAAGCAACTAAATCGCTTGAAACTGTCTTGTTTATGGTAATAATAAAAACGGGTATTTGCAAGCCTAAATTATTTAATGCGTGTAGAATAGGCTGCAATTCTTCCTCGGACATTGTTTTATAGAAGTGAATAATAAGCCTTTCGGGTGTTTTGTTTGCGGTTACATATTCCCTTATTTGCCTAGAAATAGACCCTGCCAAAATATCCACTTCGTGTTTCATAAACAGTTCGAAATGGTTAAAAGTGCCATTATTATTGAAACTGAATGCACTACCAATATACTGCACACCTAAAGATGTATCCTTAAAAGCCCCAACTCCTACTACCAATTCATTCTTAATTGGCGTATTTAAACGCCAAGGAATGCCCCCTAGTTTGGCAACAATGGCTATGGCAATATTTGTTAAACTATTTGAAAAGCTATGCCCCTGTGCATTCATCTTGACAGGATCGATTACCTGAGAAGGAATATTGCGCTTTAGCAATGCTTCCTTTACCTTGTAGTACACTTCCTTTTTATCAAGATCGTTTATGTCACGACTGAATGGCGTTATATAAATTGCAAAATATTTTACATCGGCGATGTAGGTTCTTTTG
>JANYEX010000072.1 GCA_025359725.1 Chitinophagaceae bacterium
TGATGCGGGCATCAGCACAGACCATGAATGTTTTACCAAGGAAGAGGCGTTGGATAAATTGGGTTTTGGGATGAAAATAGTTATCAGGGAAGGCAGTGCGGCTAAGAATTTTGAGGCACTGATTGATTTACTACATGATTATCCCGATAGAATACTTTTTTGTAGTGATGATAAACATCCCGATAGCCTGGTAGAAGGCCATATAAACCAACTTTGTGCTAGAGTAGTGGCAAAAGGGATTGATGTTTTTAAGGTATTGCAGGCGGCTTGCGTAAATCCTGTAGAGCATTATAAATTGGATGTAGGTTTATTGAGAGTAGGCGATTATGCAGACTTTATCGTTGCCGAAGATTTAATTAATTTCAAAATAAAACAGACTTACATAAATGGAGAACTAGTAGCAGAAGAGGGTGTTTCTTTTATCCAAACCAAAAAATGTACACCTATTAATCAGTTTGATTGCGAAGAAATAACTGCTAATCAATTAGAAATTAAGCTAAAAGATTTTCCAGCGGAAGAAGGAAAGATACCCATTATAGAAGCATTGGAAGGGCAGCTTATTACCAATAAATCATTGATAGCACCTACTGTAGAAGATGATAAATTGGTAAGTACTCTGGCTGATGATGTACTGAAGATGGTGGTGGTAAATAGGTATCACACTGCGCCTATTGCTAAGGCGTTTATTAAGAATTTTAATTTGAAAGAAGGAGCAATAGCTTCTTCGGTAGCGCATGATAGCCACAATATTGTTGCGGTGGGTGTAGACGATGTTAGTTTGGCTAGGGCAATAAATTTAGTTATAAAAGATCAAGGCGGGGTGAGTGCGGTATCAAAGAGTAAAGAGCTGGTACTTGGATTGCCTGTTGCAGGGTTGATGAGTGATGGAGACGGATATGAGGTTGCCAAGACTTACACCGCCATAGATGCGTTTGTAAAAGAAACATTGGGAAGTACGCTCGCAGCACCTTTTATGACGCTAAGTTTTATGGCTTTGTTGGTAATACCACATCTTAAACTGAGTGATAAGGGTTTATTTGATGGAGATAAGTTTAGCCTGATGAATGGTGACTAAAGTGATTTATATTGTAGCGATATGGGATGGATGTCGTCTTGACAATGCGTCATTTGACTCAAAAAATTGGATGAATCGTTGCCACAGAGACCACTGAGAAAACAAGAAAAGAACCTAAATCAATCCCTGAGGTATTTATACCTAAAAGTTTCAGGTTTATATATAAAATTTGAAAAATGATATATAAATGTTGGAAGAAGTGATATAAACTCCAAATCCTCTTACTCACAATTAAATAAGTCAGATGCAATACCATCTGCTAGCAGCTTTCCACTTTTGGTCAGTTGCAAATGTTCATTATTAATCAAAGCATTTTCTTGAAGAATATGGACAGAGGATTTTTTTTTAATCTCATTAGCACTCTCTTCGTCCCAATTATACTTTATATATTCAAAAGACAACCCCTCACTTGTTCTTAAGCTTGTCATAATGTACTCGTTCAATGCTTGGGTGGGTGTAAGTTTTTCCATTTCAAATGGAACAGTGCCAGTGGCAATCCCTTGAATGTACAAGGCATTATTGGCAATATTCCATTGGCGACTGTACCCATTAAATGAATGCGCCGCAGGACCTAAACCTACATAGTGCTCGCCTTGCCAATAGCTGCTGTTGTGTTTACTACGCATACCTGGCTTGGCAAAGTTGCTTATCTCGTAGTGTTCGTAGCCAGCAGTTTCCATCCATTGCATCAACAACTCAAAATGACGAGCTTGCTTCTCTGGGTCTGGGGCTTCCATCTTTTTTTTCTCAATCATCTTATTCAGTGCCGTCTTCGATTCAACCGTTAAGGCATAACAACTTAGGTGTGGTACTTTCAAATCAATGGCAGTCTGCACATTATGATACCACTGCTCGTCAGACAAAGTAGGTGTGCCATAAATAAGATCGATGCTAATATTTTCAAAACCATTCTCTTTAGCCAAAAGGATTGCATCAATAGCTTGATATGCACTGTGTGCACGGTTCATCCATAGTAAATCTTCCGCCCTAAACGACTGCACACCAATGCTTAGGCGGTTGATGCCTAAGCTTTTCCAGTGTAAAAGTTTCTCTTTAGTTATATCATCAGGGTTAGCTTCTAGGGTCATTTCTACGAACGAAGCAAGGAAAAAGGTATTTTTTAATTCATTAATTAAAGTGCCTAGTTGCTCATTGCTACAAATACTTGGCGTGCCTCCACCAAAGTAGATAGTAGAAACTTCGGTAGAGAGATAACCCTTCTGAAGGCTAATTTCCCCCACAATGCTTTCAACCATTTTAGGTAATAAGCTATGTGTTGTAGAAAAATGGAAGTTGCAATAATGGCAAGCTTTCCTACAAAAAGGTATGTGTACGTAGATGCCAGCCATGTTTTATTGTTTTGCCACGAAAGCAATATAGCCTAAGTAATAATAGATGTTTGGCATGAGCCAATAGCAATACATTAAATGTGCGAGGGGACTTACAATTATTCTTTTTAAGGTATAACCTAATGAATAATCGAAATCCAATAAACTAGAAAAAGTTTATTTCTTACCTGCCTGCGGGAGGTAAGGTTTCATCCAACCATTTAAAAAACTCTCTTTGCCAAACCAATGCATTCTGAGGACTAAGTACCCAATGGTTTTCATCGGGAATGTATAAGAATTTACTTTTTATCCCTTTTAATTGTGCCGCCTGAAAAGCTTCCTGACCCTGCCCAATAGGCACTCTGAAATCTTTTCCACCCTGAACTATCATTATTGGAGTATTCCATTTTTCTACAAAATTGCTTGGGCTTTGGCTAAAAGAACGTTGCGCTACGGCATTGTTATTATCCCAATAAGAACCGCCACTCTCCCAATTTTCAAAAAACATTTCGTCTGTAGTGCCGTACATACTCTTAAAATCGAAGATGCCATCATGCGCAATAAAAGTTTTGAAGCGTCCTTGGTGTGCACTTTCCAAAGCATAAACCGAGAAGCCACCAAAGCTTGCACCAACGCAACCAAGGCGATTTTTATCAACATAGCTCGCTTTACTCGCCGCATCAATCGCACTTAAATAGTCTTTAATTACTTGTCCGCCCCAATCTTTGCTCACCTGTTCGTTCCATTTTGTACCAAAACCAGGCATTCCCCTTCTGCAAGGTGCCACAACAATATACCCCTGAGAGGCTATTAACTGCATGTTCCAACGATAAGAATAAAACTGGGTAAGTGCCACTTGAGGCCCGCCCTGACAGTACAAAAGAGTAGGATATTTTTTGGAAGAATCAAATTTGGGAGGATAAATTATCCAAACTAACATCTTCAAACCATCAGTGGTAGTAACGTATTTACGTTCTGTTTTGCAGAGGTCTATCGTTTTATAGATGCCATCATTTACATGGGTCAATTGTTTCATTTCGCCAGCGCCAAGAATGTAAGTGTATAATTCACTAGCATGGTTCATATCATTTCTAGCTAAAACAAGCGTGTCATTTTTTTGCGCCACAACGCCCGATATGTCATATTCACCCTTAGTTAGCTGCTTGATAATGGGTTTTGTATTCGCATCAAATGAAAGATTTACGGTAAATAATTGAATAGTGCCATTGATGGGAGCCCAAAAGAATAAGCTCCTATTATCCTCCGACCATTTAAAGCCTTCAACTTGAATTTTGTCATTATCCTTGGTAAGATTGATGGTTGTTTTGCCATTATAAACAACTAAATCCTGCTTGTCCGATTCGTAGCCATCATGCTTCATTTGTAACCAAGCCAATATTCCTTTACTGTTGTAAGCAGGAGCAATATCATAACCCTTATTATTTTCTGTAAGATCTTTTGTTGCGCCAGTAGTAATGTCATATTCGTACAAATCGGTGTTGGTACTTAAGGTGTAGGCGGTTCCAAACTTTTTTTTAGTTACATAAAGGATATGTTTGCTATCAGGATTCCAGATAAAATCCTCACCACCCCCAGAAGGCTTTTGAGGGCAGTCGAATGGTTCATTTGGCATAATGTCTTTTGCATCTTCTAGTCTGCCATTGATGATAGGCGAGTAGAAAACATGCCCAAACTTACCATCTTCCCAAGTATCCCAATGCCTATAGTTAAGTGATTCGTAAACGCAAGCATTTGCCTTAGGTAAATCGGGATAAAGGTCTGTGGAATGAACTTTTTTTATTTGAACTTCGTCAGTAGTTAACACATATTTGCCATCAGGAGAAATTTTATCATTCACTAAAATGCTATCTACCGCATCTTCTACCTCTATTCCCTTACCGCCTCCAATTGGAATTTTGTAGTATTTATTATTGGAAATATTCCCTTGAATGTCTGGTTGATTAACCACAAAAACCACGTAAGCTTTGTCTTTTGTAATACCAATTCCACCAATCCTACCCAGCTTCCAAAGAAGTTCGGGTGTCATCTTATTTTGGGCAAAAGAAACTGTACTGATAGCTACAGCTAGAAAAAGTAATATCTGTTTCATAATAAAATAAAATTGAAAGGGTAACTTGCTTTATAACCTAAATTTGCAATCATAGCAAGGTGGCAAAGTTGCAGTAATATTTTAACTGAAAATATCTTTTTCACAATTAAGAGAAAAACACCAAAACTTAATCTTTGGACAGCATCGTCATAATTGTTTTTTCGCTTTAAATTACTCATTACAATTACAAATAAATTTCTTTGTCAAGGGAAGTATCTTTGCAGCCTTTTCGAATTGACAAATAAATAAAGTAAACACTAAATGAATTATACTGAAATAACAATTGATACCGAAGATGCTGCTCTAAAAGACTTACTCGTTGCCGAACTTTCTGCCATCGGTTTTGATGGTTTTGAAGAAACAAACAACAGCATAAAGGCGTTTTCTTCTGAAAACAGGTTTAATGAAATAGCACTAAAGGCAATAGTTGCCAATCATAATATTTCTTACAAACAAGAAAGTATTCCCCAGCAAAATTGGAATGAATTATGGGAAAGTAATTTTAGTCCAATGTCAGTAGATGATTTTATAGGCGTAAGGGCGTCATTCCATCCAGCAATTACCAACGTACAACACGAGATTATTATAACGCCAAAGATGAGTTTTGGCACTGGTCATCATGCCACTACTTACATGATGATGCAATTAATGAAGGATATTGATTTTAAAAATAAGAAAGTACTAGATTTTGGTTCTGGCACTGGCATTCTTGCCATATTAGCTGAAAAACTTGGCAGCGATAACTTACTTGCAATAGATTATGATGATTGGTGCATAGAAAATGCGCAAGAAAATATAGAGGCAAACAATTGCAAGCACATAAGGATTGAAAAAGCAGATAATGCTGCCACAGGACAAAAATTTGATGTTGTGTTGGCTAACATAAACAAGAATATTATCCTTGCCAATATTGAGGCTTTATCAAAGGATACTGTCCCTAACGGCTTTATTCTTTTGAGTGGTTTGTTAGTAGAAGATGAAAAAGATATAGTTGCCGCTTCTGAGAAAGAAGGTTGGAAACACTTGGAAACTGTTACAAAAAACAACTGGATTGCGCTTAAATTCTCAATGCCAGCTTAAATTTTAGCAATGTCATTAACAGATTAACTAATAATTCTTATATATTTGTGGATACCGAACAAACTAATTAGCATAATGACTGAGGTTTTATTAATATTTTTATCTTACCTTATCGGCTCTGTTCCTACATCTGTTTGGGTTAGCAAATACTTTTTTGAAATCGACATAAGAGATTATGGTAGCGGCAATGCTGGTGCCACAAATACCTACAGAATCCTTGGAAAAAAGTGGGGAACCTTGGTAATGGTTGTAGATATGCTTAAAGGTGTAGTAGGCACTTCACTATATGTTTTCATTCCTTATTACCTTACTCATGAGTTGCAAAGAACAAACTTTATGATTGGTTTAGGACTAGCCGCTGTTGCAGGACATATTTTCCCAATATGGGCTGAATTTAAAGGCGGAAAGGGTGTGGCAACCTTATTCGGAATGGCGGTCGCTATTCAACCTTTGGTGGCCTTGTGTTGTGTAGGTGTTTTCTTGGCAGTTCTCTATCTTACTCGCTTTGTTTCTTTGAGTTCAATATTGGCAGGTGTTTCTTTTATGGTTTTCATTTTGTTTATTTTTAATGAGCATGAGACCCTTTATAGAATATTTGCTGTTTTGGTTGCACTGATGATTGTATTGACCCATCAAAAAAATATAACCCGAATTTTGAAAGGAACTGAAAGCAAAGTACCTATTTTGAAATACAGAGATAGAAAAAAACAAAGGCGCAATCAGCTCTAAAAATCTTTTTTATTACTAATTATAGCCAAATAAGTTGTTAAAACTTATAATATACTTTTTTAAATGTATTATTCGGTGAACATCATTTATCTTCGCATTCTTCATTAAGATCACCTAATACAATTTTTAGGCATGTCGAACAGTTTATTTGAAAGTTTAGAGTTAAAAGACGAAAGAACCCTTCTAATACAAGGTCTTCCCTCTTCCATTGAAAAGCAGTTTGTAAAGTTGTCTTACGCAAAAAACGTAACTCCTCTACTTAAATCTAAAAAGATTGATTTCGCATTGCTTTTTGCAGTCAATCAAAATCAGCTTAATAACATATTAAGGGAAGTTTTTGTTGCTTTACATTCCAAAAGTAAGCTCTGGGTAGCTTATCCAAAAAAGACAAGTAAGATAGTTAGCGACCTCAACAGGCAGTGCAGCTGGGATTTACTTGTGCAAAGCGGATTTGAGAACACCAACCAAGTTTCTATTGATAATGTTTGGGATGCAATTTGTTTTAAGAAAAGTGAAGTAGCAGATTTGCCACTTTCTGCCAAAAGCAAACCCGCTACTGTAGCTATCTTGCATGAAAGAGAGGTAATTTCTATTGATATTGCTGAGAACTTTGAAAAGACATTAGTTTTACCTCCTGTAGAGCTAGAAAAGATTTTCAAGAAACATAAGGAAGCAAAAGAATTCTTTACCTCTTTATCCGTTACTCATCAAAATGAATATGTTTCTTACTTAGAAGATTCTAAAAGAGGCGAAACAAAACAAAGACGACTAGAATCTGTGGTAGAAAAGCTTACCTCTGGTAAAAGGACACCACTAGAAAATTAAGAATTTAATTATTGGTTTATATAACAAAAAAGCCTGAAGCTGTTGTTTCGGGCTTTTTGTTATATACTCTTTATTTATTTGAATGGAATGTACTTTAAAATGATGTACAACAAACAAGTATTTAAAATATAGGTGGCAAAGTTGTTTCGGTTGCAGACCACCAAAGCTAAAAGAAATTATAGAAGTCGAGTTGCTTCCACTCACGCAAGTGTTGCGAAGCATCACTTGTATGTGCTAGTCGAACCAGTTTGCAACTGGAATTCGCTTATAATAAAATAATATACACTAAAACTTCGCCCTAGTTTGCGTCTTCACGAAACACATAAATAATGTTTCATGAAAACACGAACCAGAGCGCACTTAAAAATAAGTAACGGCTGACCAACAGGTCAGAGACCTGCTCGAGTAGCCGTTACACACCTGCGCTAGCTGAAAAGTTAGCCCTGCTTATAGTCGCACTAGCCTTGTGCATAACGAGCAGGGTTTTATGCAGGTTGGGGCATTAGCATTCCGTCAGTCGATAACCGAAGTTGATAATTTAAATAAAAATATAAGGAATCTTCCTTTTTAAACGAGATAGACATCCAAAAACTATTTTTTATTTAATTAGGAAATGTGGATGATTCCTTTGAACCTTCAACAGAATTAAAAAAACAAAATAATTACCAAGCCAAGTAGTACGCCTTATGAATAGAATAGCAGTTTTCTCTTATTTCTCCACTGCAGCCCCCATTTTGGGTGCTACAATAGCTATTTCTATTGGTTATAAACGTGAAAGAGG
>JANYEX010000079.1 GCA_025359725.1 Chitinophagaceae bacterium
AGCTCTTTTGAGCTAAATAAGGTTGCAAAACGTTAAAGTTAAATCAGTCAAAAAGGGTAAAAAGCGTCGCTTTTGGCTTATAAAAGCACTTTTTGGGTGTTTTTTATTGCTTTTCGGCTAAAAATAGATTCTATTGTTAAGAAAAACCCTTTGACCTTTAATGGCGAAGCTTTCTCGCAAAAACTAGCTTCGAACGATTCGCCGTTTCGCCGTTGTTGGTATTCTTTACCAACGACAAACACTAGCAAGTTTAATTATTCAAATATAGCGCTTCTGCTTTTATTGTTGTTGGTCAAGAAGACCAACAACGGCGAGAAAACCTGACAAGAGTAGGGGTAGTCTGGGCGTGATTGGTATTCCGCTTGTCAGGTTTTATGAAAAGAATTATACCTACTGTAAACGACTACGCTAACAAAACCTCAGCAGGGATTCTTAATTCGTTATGAAAGAACTTAGCAAGCTCTAATGTTAGCGGCTTACGTTTATTTAGCAAGGCAGATACATATCCTTTTGTACCTATTTTTCCAACTAAATCTTTGTTTTTTAATCCTTTTTCTTCCATTTTTATCTTGATGGCATCTATTGCATCAGGCAAGGGGATAGGAAAATGTATGTCCTCATATTGTTTTATCAATAACAGAGCAACTTCTAGTTTTTCACCCGCTGGAGTATTGGGTTTAATCTTTTTGTCAAACAGTTCATTTACCCAATCAAGGTATTCTTGCTATTGTTTCTTTGTCTTTATTATCTTTAGTTCCATCGTTATTTCTTTTTAGGTTGAATAATAGTTACATCTATCTTATCATATTCGCTATGGGTATTATAAAAGGTTATGAACACAAGTAAATGTAGCAAAAGGCTTCCCAATAGAGAACTTTATATATTTCTTTCGGAAAGGGGTTTTAAGAAGATTAGCTCATACTTTCCCTGCATCCTTCAAATAAGGGGAAACAAAGGATGGATAATTGTTTACTTTTACCCGCACAATGGCTACCGAACATAACACCTTGTTTCAACTTGCGGCAGATTACGTACAGTTTACCAACGAAAACATCTTTTTAACGGGTAAGGCGGGTACGGGAAAGACTACTTTTCTTCGATACATAAAGGAAAATAGTGGTAAGCAATGTGCCATCGTTGCGCCTACGGGTGTTGCTGCCATCAATGCGGGCGGCACTACCATCCACTCGTTTTTCCAGCTTCCTTTTACCCCATTTATTCCTGGTCCTGTAAGAAATAGTTTTGACCTGCGGGATGTAAATCAGCAGAGCGAGAAGATGATGGATAAGCATCATCTGTTGGGTAGGATAAAACTTAATCGTGAAAAAAGAGATACCATAAGAGGGGTAGAACTATTGATAATTGATGAGATAAGCATGGTGCGCTGCGATACCTTGGATGCGATAGATACGGTGATGCGCCATTTTAGAAGCAGATACCACGAACCTTTTGGCGGGGCGCAGGTGTTACTTATTGGCGATATGCACCAGTTGCCGCCTGTTATACCTACCGAAGAATGGGAGATATTGAAGCAGTTTTATGATAGTCCATATTTCTTTAGCAGTAAGGTTTCCGAAATGCAACCGCCTGTTTATATAGAACTAGAAAAGATTTATAGGCAAAGTGATCCTCGGTTTATTGATGTACTGAACAAGGTGCGCAACCATCAGATGGATAACGAAGCGATGGAGATATTGCAAAGCAGGTACAATCCTTCTTTTTCTACCAGAGATAATGAGGGCTACATTACCCTTACCACGCATAACAACAAGGCGTTTACTCTAAACCAGTCGGGCTTGCAGAATATCATTGCTCCAGATACTGTTTACAAAGCAATAGTGGAAGGAGAGTTTAGCGATAAAGCCTACCCTGCCGAGGTAGAACTTCACCTAAAAGTGGGGGCGCAGGTAATGTTTATAAAGAACGACAAGGAAAAGGTAAGGCGTTTTTTTAATGGAAAGATTGGGGTGATAACTAAGATGGATTTTGACACCATCTTGGTTCAATGTAAGGATGAGCCAGAACCTATTGCCGTGATGCGCGAGAAATGGGAAAACATTCGTTATACCCTCAACCAAACCACGCAGAAGATAGAGGAAGAAGTTATTGGTTCGTTTACGCAATACCCATTGCGGTTGGCATGGGCAATAACCATCCATAAAAGCCAAGGGCTGACGTTTGAAAAAGCAGTGATAGATGCAGGAAGTGCCTTTGCACCCGGGCAGGTTTATGTAGCGCTGAGTAGGTGTACTTCCTTAGATGGGTTGGTGTTGCAGAGTCATATTACAGGTAATAGTTTGTTTACTGATGAACGAATTTTAGCATTCGATAGAAGTAAAAGCAATGCTGATGCGCTTCAAAACAACCTCTTATTTAGTAAACAATTGTTTGTAGAAAAGACCATACTAGAGCTGTTTAATTTTGATAAGGCAATAACTAGTATTGATAGTTTGTTTAAATTACTAGAAGAACACAACACTTCTTTCAACAAAGAAACTTTGCCTTGGCTAACCGATATATCCACTCGTGTAAGAGGCTTACAACAGGTAGCAGCTAAGTTTGAGATTCAGTTAAAACAATTATTTCAAACCATTGATGAGGCAGCAATTAAGGATAGGGTAATAAAAGCCTCGGGATATTTTCTGGGGCATCTGCAAGTGTTGTTGGATAGTATAGCACAATCGCCAGCAGTAACGGATAGTCGCAATTATGCAAAGGAATACTTTGCAGATTTAAAAACGCTACATGCAGAGATATATACCAAACACCAATTGATAGCCACCTGTACCAATGGGTTCGATATGGTTATTTTTCAATTGCAAAAGGCAGAACTTAAAGTACCAGTGCTGAATGTAAATGCTTATGCAGGGGCAACCAACAAATCTTCTACAAGTGTTTATAAAGATTCGAGCAAGCCACATCAGCAGTTATATAAAGATTTGAGGGAGCTGCGCGATAAGTTTGTGGCAGAAGAAGAGGTGCCTATCTATTATGTGTTAGGCACTACTACCTTAGATGATATGGTAAAATACTTACCTCAAACTCTGGATGAACTAAAGAAAATAAATGGCTTTGGCGAGGTAAAGATTAGAAAGTATGGACAACAGTTTTTGGAAATAATACAAGAATATTCCAAAGAGAATGGGCTCACTTCTTTGATGGAACAAAAAGCACCTAAGCGAGAAAAAAGTACTGGTGAAGAAAGTGATAGTACCCAAGCAAAGACTGCCAAACTCTTTAATGAAGGAATGAGTGTTGCCGCAATAGCCAAGGAAAGGAACTTCGCTATCAGTACCATTGAGGGGCATCTGGCACAGATGGTAAAACTGAATAAGGTAGATGTGTTTAAACTGATACCCGAAGAAAAGGTGATGGATATATTGAAGGCATTAGACACTACCCAATCGGATAGTGCCACTGTTTTGCTAGAACATTTGGGGAGCAATTATACCTACACCGAACTAAGGTATGGCATTAATTATGCGAAGAGGCTAAAGGTGGGTGATAATGTTTAATGTTAAATGATTAATTATTCATGTTTGGAATTTTCCATTTATCACTAAACGTTAATCATTAATAACTGGTTTCCTAAACTTATCCCCAAACATAATTTCTTAATGTTGATTTCGTTATTAATATAACCGTACTATTTTTTGAATGCAACAGCCAATGTTACATAAAGGCATATTCCATTACAGCATGCTCATGCGTGCTGTTTGGTGCTGCCTTTTAGTATCTCTTTCCTTGGTTGTTTTCTCGCAAGATCAAACTTCAATCAGTTACAGGGTAAAAAGCTATCGTGAGAATGGGCTTTATGGTTCATCAGATAGTAAGGTGGCATATATCCTCAAACTTAAAAACAATATTCAAGACAATCAGAAGGGGAATATTTTTGTAAAGGTCTATAATGACCTCGGGGCAGAAGTGTATAATGAGGATATCCCGTTATTCATCAAGCCAACGGGCACTTACGACAAAGAGATTGAGATAGATATAGCCAAGTTGCCTACCGGTTTTTATAACATCGGGTTTAGTATTTCAACCAATCATTACGCTCAATACCTCTATTATGTTTTTGCGGTAGAGCCAGATAAGATAAAACCTACAGGCATCCGTCCGCTAGACTTTACTACCTTCTGGGATAATGCCCGCAATGAACTAACTAACTTAAACCCATCTTACAAAATCACCCGCAGGGGGGATATTTCTACCTCGTCCAATGATATTTACCTGATAGAGTTCCAGTCTATTGGCAATGTTGCTATCAGAGGATGGTTGAGTGTTCCTAAAAGGCACAAATCGAATCCTATCTTGTATCGTTTGCCAGATTATGGCACTACCGCCGCACCCGAATCTAGAAATGATATGGCAGTTTTCTGTTTAGATGCGAGGGGTTTTGGTAATAGTGCCGACATGGGAAAGCTAGATTACAGCAGCTATCTGGTAAAGGGATTGAACAGCAAAGAAAATTATATTTACAGGGCGCAATACATGGATTGCCTACGTGGTGTCGATTTTATTTTTAAAAATAGTTCCGATTTAAAACTCGATGCGAGCAAGATTATAGTTACTGGTGTTGGTCAGGGAGCAACTTTGGCAGCAGTTGTTGCAGCATTTGATAACAGGGTAAAGGGGGCGATATTAGAACGACCAACCCTGATGGATATGCGAACCATGTTTGCCATAGGCGAGGTAAAACAACAAGTGCCTTGGCCTATCAATGCTTTCAAAAGTTATTTCTCTAGCAACAGGTTAAGCTTAGATAATTTCTTTAAGATTTACGACTACTTCGACCCGCTAAGTTTTGCCCCTATGATAAAATGCCCTATCCTTGTAGGAATTTCTTTGAAGAGCGCAACTAGTCCACCGCAGTCTGCTTACAACTTTTATAATCAGGTATTAAGCAACAAAAGAGAGGTGTATAGTTGTCCTGATAATGAAACTGGCATTGATGCTTCGTTTTATGTTTTTGAGAATAATTGGATTAAAGAAACTTTACGGATACCGCTATAACACCCTTATAATTTAAATAGAAAAAATGAAAAAAGTTATTTTGCTACTTGTCGCCACCATCTCTTTTGTCCAGTTTTCATGGGCGGGTTTCCCTATTGGATATGGACGTTGGATGCTTGTTCCTGGTTACAACTACTACAATGCCAAAGGGTATTGGGATAAATACAGCAACTATTCTGCCTATCCCGCCGGTAATTTTAGTTCGCATTATTTTAGTTTGTATGGCGGTTATGGGTTAAGTCGTAACCTTAATTTTATGTTCAATCTCCCAGTTGTTATTCAGGATGACAACAATACTTCTAACACAAACAAGACTTATCTAACTGGAGGTTTGGGTGATGCGATGATTGGGTTGAGTTACTATTTTAATGATTTCGATGCACTAAACCACGTTTCTTTAACAGGTTCTTTGATAATTCCGTTATACTCTAACAGGGGGAAACCATATCCAAATATTGGTTATCAAGCCGCAGGTGCCGAGGTGAAACTTGGTTTTTCAGGTAGTGCCACCGGTGGTTTCCGCAATCCTTATTACGATATAGAGTTTGGCGTAAGGCAATACTTTGCTACCGATGGACCTACACAAATTTTTGGTAGCGCAACCGGGGGCGTTCCTCTCGATGATTACTGGAAAATTAGTGGCACCATAAGCGGTGTAAACTCATTCAGTGCTGCTGCAACTTCTACCACACAAGTATTTTACAACTACAACAAATCATTCGATTACGTTCGTGCTGCCTTCAATATTGGCAGAACAATCAATGAAAACACCTCTATCTGGGGTGGTTTGTACGCGGACGTTTACGGTACGAGTGTTGGTAGAGGTAGCGGAATTTCAATTTCGGCAGTATTCAAGTTCTAAAGAATACCTTTTCTTAGATATAAATGCCTCTCTTGTTTATGTAAGAGGGGCTTTTTTATTTAAGAAAAATGTCTTAAACAAACATTACTCTGGGTATCACAACTGTAAATTGACTCTAGATATGGTTCGTACTAACTACTCGTCTCTATTAAAACTTTTGTTTTTGGAATTTGATAACTACATTCGGCAAAATGCTACCACCGCAAATTATATTAAATGACATCTCTTCAAAAGTGCATACGGTACTTCCCGATGCGCAAGTATTGCTATACGGAAGTAGGGCGCGTGGTGATTGGCACGACGAAAGTGATTGGGATATATACTAATTTTAACTTCTCAAGAAGTAAATCGTAGCCTAAAAGATGCCGTTTGGGATGCAGTATATCCCGTCAGCTTAGAAATAGCTTCCTTCATAAGTCCTTTGATAGTACAAAAGGATGCTTGGGAAAATTATCCTGGCTATTATTCATTGAAGAAGTCTATCGCCAATGAATTGATAGCTATATGAACCCAAACCAAGAAATCATACAGCTAAAACTAGCAAAAGCAAAGCAGTTATTCAATGAAGCAAATGTTTTAATAGACAATTCTTTTTACAATACCGCCATCAACAGGCTTTACTACAGTTGCTTCCACGCTACCAAAGCCTTATTACTTACCAAAGATTTAATTCCTAAAACACATAACCATCTTACACCAGCATTTTGTACTCACCAACGAATTTGATGCTTCTCAGGCTTCATTTTTTGGAAAATTGATGCAAGAAAGAATTGAGGACGACTGTAACGACTGTATGATTTTGGAGGTTGATGATGTATTGATATTCTTAAATCCTGCAAAAGAATATCTGGTTTATGTCGAAAACCGAATCCAACATTACTTGGATGCAATCAATCAATCAATCAAAATAAACAAGACTTTATTTGTTTTTTATAATTCATTAATCTTTTTTCAAGGAAAAGAAATCACTTTACATGCTTTGAACCCAACTCCTCATGGTTTCACCGCCAAACCATGAGGAGTTGGGTTCAAACTAGCAAGTTTGAATGCGAAACCATGAGGAGTAAGGTTTAAACTAGCCAGTTTAAACTCCAAACCATGAGGTATTGGTTTTAAACCGTGTAGTTTGGGCGTTACTCCTCATGGTTTGGCGGTGAAACCATGAGGAGTGAGATTTTGAGCAGGTATTTTGTAAAAATAAATAGCAAAACCTGTCAGGTCTTCGAGTCCTGACAGGTTTAAACCACAGGATATGCCGAAAGAAGGTAGATTTGTGGGTGGGAAAGGTGTTAAATTGATTCTATGAAGTTCTATAATAATATTTTTGCGATCATATTTAGATATTATTCAAATAATAACAGCGAGTCAAGTGCAAGGTTTGTGGCAGCAATGGTTGTAGGGGCTCATATTCTTGGTATCTTTTTTCTTTTTTTATCAATTGTCTGTAAGATTTTTTACATAGATGCAAGAACAAGAAGCAGTTTGGTAAATTATCAAATAGTTTTTTATCTATTTGCTTTTATTGTGTTTCGTTTCATCGTAAAGTATTATTCTCAACCAAAAGTGGAAAGTATGATTGACAATTTTGAAGGTTATACAAGAACAAACAGAATAATCTGGGGACTTATAACTTTAAGTACATTTATTTTAGAATATGGGTTAACTGCCTTTTTGTTATCAAAATAGACTTACAACTTATCTCTAAGATTAACCATTTCTTACTAATTCAGTTCCCTAACTCAAACTCTTATTAAATACGATATTATCTAAGCCTATTTAATAAACTTGTTTACAATACTTTTGCGGCTCTTATTTCGATAATCATATATGGCAAATACAAACGAAACGGCAACTATAAATGCCCC
>JANYEX010000106.1 GCA_025359725.1 Chitinophagaceae bacterium
GCAGAGTGCTTAGGATACAGCACCAATATGGCAGGAAGCCAGTTATCTACAAGCAATACTTTGGTAGATACCAACATTTCCTCAACCGATATTTTATCCCCCTGCTTCCCTCCGTCCACACTTTCTAGCGTACTATAACCATCCTCAAACGCAATATGCACCAAATTGTATCTAATGTAAAGCGGCATCAATCCTGGGATTAAACCAGACATGGTATTTAACGCCGAATTGTGGTATCGACTCAATATCATAGCTTTCTTTACGTTTCTAGCTGTTTCTACTTCCATCTGATCTAAGATGTACTTCCAAGGATGATTCATTTTTTTTAATTTAAAGATTAATTAATATTGATTTTGAATGTAAATAAATCGTTTGCTGTGTGTAAGGAACTCCGTAATTGGCAAATTTCCCCGTTTTACCTGTGTAAGAAACCTAACCTACTGCAAACGAGACCGTTTGCCCTATGTAAGGAACCTAACCTATAGCAAATGAGATTCTTTGTTTTTACAAACAGAAAGCTGCTTTTGCGGCTACTATTCGTTGCTACAAAATGCTTTTCCAAATTGGATAAATAAGCATTGATGCCTTAAAATCATTGGTAAAACGAAAAGGAAAAAAAGATGATGCTTAATAAAGTTTTGTTGGATAAACGATGTTTCTAAATGGGTTAAATTAAGTAATGACACTACATTTAATTATCCAATCTATACTTTCACCACTGATATTAAAGGGAATGTTTATGCTGCTGGTAGGTTTGTTAATGGAAATGGGAAAGAATATGTAGCAAAATGGGATGGAACTGCATGGACAGAAATGGGTGGTATAAATACTTCCTCTTTTAATGCTACCGTTCTTAGTATTGCCACAGATATAAACAATAATGTATATGCTGCTGGCTTATTTACAAATGAAATTTTTCCTAGTGGAAACAACTATGTTGCAAAATGGGATGGAACTTCTTGGAACGAATTAGGAGGGAACAAAACATCTACTTTTAATTCTTGGATTAATAGTATTATTACTGATAAAACTGGTTATGTATATGCTGCCGGCAACTTTACAAAAGGGTCTTCTTATAATATTTATTATTATGTAGCAAAATATACTCAAACATTACCTGTAAAGCTTTCTAGCATATCTGCAGCACAAGAAAATAAGGACATTGCAATCAAATGGCATACCTCTACAGAACTAAACACCAGCCACTTTATTGTTCAACACAGCACAGATGGTAGTTCCTTTACAGACATAGGCACAGTACCCGCAACAGGCAGGGCAAATGGGTATAGTTTTATAGATAACCAACCAACCAATGGCACTAACTACTACAGACTAAAAAGTGTAGATAAAGATGGGGCAACATCTTTTAGTAAAGTAGTGAGTGCTTCACTTACGACTTATGACTCACGACTTACGACTTTTCCTAACCCCACCAAAGATGTTGTTACGGTTAAAGGTAATCATATTGCTTCTGTAGAAGTGATAGATAATGCTGGAAGGATTATAAAGGTTATTACGTTGAAGGATGCAACCAATCCTATACTATCTGTTAGTGGTTTACAAGCAGGTCTTTATCATTTGCGTATCCAAACAAGTGATGGCAAGGTTAGTGCGGTTGGGATGGTGAAGCAATAGAAGAGAACTATGAACTATAAACTATGAAATGTGAGTATTGTGCAAATTCATATTTCATATTTCATAGTTCTCTTACATTAATCTTTGAAACATCCTATCTAGTTGGTTTTCTGTGTAGGCAACATAAGTAGGGCTTCCCGATGGGGTCACGTTGGGGGTTGCGCAGACGAATAACGATTCTACCAGCTTTATCATCTCTTGTTCGGACAGTGGTTGCCCTGCTTTTATTGCCTGCTGGCGAGACATGCAACGGACTAGCTTCTCGCGGTTGCTGAACTTTACGTCGCTATTGAAATGCTTAAACTGCTCTAGTAATAACTCGATAGTATTTTTCTCATTACCCTTCAATACATCGGCGGGCACACCCTGAATAATGAAAGTATTGTTGCCAAAAGGCTCTATGGCATAGCCGATAACCTGTATAGACGGCAACAAATCCTGCAACAAAGCAGCATCGGGGGCAGACAACTCTAGTGTAACGGGAAAGAGACTTTGCTGCGTAATCATCTGCGTTCCGTGCGATGCAGCACTGTACATATCGTACAAAATACGTTCGTGGGCAAGCTGCTGGTGTACCAACAAAAAGCCGCTTTGGGCAGTAGCCAAGATGTAGGTGTTGTGCAACTGGATGCAGTGCGTTGGGGTGTGATGCGACAATGGAGATGTAGTGGTAGCAAGGGGTAACTCATCATCTATTGGTAACTGAAAAGCATCAACGCCAGATGACTTAACTACATAAGAACCACTGCCAATTGTAACCTCCTGACTAATCTCGCTGGGCTTGAAGAAGTCTTTCCAATGCCTTAGCTCGCTCTTATTGGTAGGTTCTACAAAATGCGCCTGCCCTTTTTGGGTAAACGTATTAAAGAGTCTGGACGAAGAAGTTTCTTCCTGTTGGCGGTCAGTAAAGGGTTTGCTGACAGCATCTAGTCCTTGAATCTCTGGGTTCAACGTGAAATCTAGGGAAGGGGCAATGCTGAATTGCGCCAACGCATGCTTTACGGCAGACTGTACGAAAGCATAGACAATACGTTCGTCCTCAAACTTTATCTCTTGCTTTGTGGGGTGTACGTTGATATCTATCTGCGAAGGATCAAGGTCTATAAACAACACATAACTGGCAAAACTATCCTTGGCAATCATGTCGCTAAAGGCACTACTAACGGCATGGTTGAGGTAAGCACTCTTGATAAAACGGTTGTTGACAAAGAAGTATTGGTCTCCACGTGTCTTCTTCGCCGTTTCGGGCTTGCCCACAAAACCATACACATCCATATAGTCCATATCTTCCTTCACACTCACCAGCTTGGTATTATAATTATTACCCAACACCTGAATGATACGTTGCTTAATGCTGCCCGCTTCCAAATGAAACTGTTCCATTCCGTTGATGGTCAACGAAAAGAACAACTGCGGATAGGCCATTGCCACCCTTATAAATTCATCTATAATATGCTTGGTTTCTACGGCATTAGTCTTGAGAAAGTTTCTACGAGCAGGCACATTAAAGAAAAGATTCTTCATACTGATACTTGTTCCCGCATTGCAAGCACAAGGCTCCTGACGAGTAACCACACTATTCTCAACGGCAATGAAAGAACCTAGCTCGTCTTCTGCCCTTTTAGTCTTTAACTCCACCTGCGCCACAGCGGCAATGCTTGCCAGTGCCTCACCCCTAAAGCCCATCGTCTTAATACTAAACAGGTCGTCTATATTCCTTATCTTGCTGGTGGCGTGTCGTTCAAAACTCATTCGGGCATCGGTTTCACTCATCCCTTTGCCATTGTCAATCACTTGAACTAGGGCTTTACCTGCATCAGCAACAATCAATTGTATGTTGGTGGCACCAGCATCCACTGCATTTTCTAATAGTTCCTTCACAGCACTTGCAGGGCGCTGTATCACCTCACCTGCTGCTATCTGGTTGGCTATATTGTCGGGTAATAAATGAATGATGTCTGCCAAATCTATTATTATAATTACGTTATTGAAATGATAAATGGTTTAGATAGTTACTTATTTCTTACTGGAATTTAGGCTATTGATAATCATTTGAAGTGTCTTATCATTAAGACTATCAAATTCTGATTTATCATACATTGTCAACAAGTAAACCTCCTTGTTATCTGTTAGAAGATTAGTAATTACTCGAGCACCACCGCCTCTACCCTTCCCTTTACTCTTAATTGCAAGCCTTATCTTGAATGTATTATTGCCCAATGATGTACCTGTTTCTGGATTGTTGCCTAGTATATCACCTAAGTAAATAAGTTCTTGCTTTAAAGATGGATATTTCTTAATCAGCCGCTTTGCTTCTTTTTTAAACTTATCACTCGGAATTACACTAAAGCTCATTCAGAAAGTCATTTAGTGTTTGCTTGGGTTCTTTTGATTGTTTAAGTGTTTCAACTTGCTGAAAGGCTTCCTTCAAATCAGACCGCAGTTTGAAAGCTTGTTCATACTTCTTTAGTCTATTAAGCACCCTTTCCCATTCAGTCAATGGCAACTTAACTGCCTGTGTATTACCATTGGTGTCGTTAACGTATTCAAATGCAATTTTCATTACTCAAAATTAATGATTAGTCTGCGAAAATAAAGTATCCTGCTCATCATTATTAAATGAATCAATTGAATCAACTGTTGACATACTGTTTTAATCCTTCTTCCATCAATGCAAAGACTTTTTCTTTTAATGCCGCTACATCCTTTGTGGTGTAGCCATCGGTGGAAATAGCGGGTAGATACACAACCCTACTTATTCCGGGGGTTAGCGAAAAGATACTATCGTAGTGCATCCGTTGGTGATTGTCTAAAAAGAGAAGTGGTTTAATTGGTGTATTAGTTTGTATGGCAAGACGGAATGCCCCGTCATAAAAGTGTTTTAGGGGTTTGCTTGTTTCATTAAAAGTTCCTTCGGGAAAGATAAACACAGATATACCTTTTGCCAAAGCAGCATTCAAGGCACGAACACTTTTACTTCGTCCATAACCATGGTCGCGGTTTACGGGAATGACAGCCTGCTTGTATATCCATCCAAAAATGGGATAGTGTACCATCTCTTCCTTGCCCAACACACGGTAGGGTTGGCTCATCGCCAACATAGTTGTAGGAATATCTATGTAGGAAATGTGATTGGCTATGAAAATGTATTGTTGGTTGGGGTCAGGTGCTTCTTCTATAATTGACTGATGCCTTATCCCTACAAAGAAATACCAAATGGCAGCCCACACCTTGCACACTTTATAGATGATATCACCACTTCTATCTTTGCCAAAAGCCAGACTAGCAAACACAAAGGGAATAGCAAGAAACATCAGTAAGATGAAGATAATTAGAGCATAAAGGGTGTATATAAAGCGGATTAGTTTCATTTTCTTTCTTTATCGGGAATCTGCAGGAACGTGAATCGCAAGTAAGCAACCAACTCGCAATTCCGTTCCTACCGATTTACGTTACTCGTATGAACAAAATAATGCTTTGGAAACGACAACTCAATCTCTCTTCCCTTTTCGTAGATACCAAAAACAGTGCTACCACTACCCGTCATGCTACTGTAGATTGCCCCGTGGTTATATAGTTCTGCCTTAATATTGCCTATCTTTGGATAGTGATTGATGGCCGGCTGTTCAAAATCATTTATCAATAAGTCTTTCCAAGTATTAATTGGCTGATAGATAATATCTTTAATAGATTGTTCAGGAATCTTTGGAGTGATATTGCCAAAAGCCCACCCAGTGCCTATATGTATTTGGGGATTAACTATAACAAACTGATAAGCGGATAAGTCCAGTTCTATTGCTTCCATCACTTCTCCCCTACCTGTAGCAAAGCAAGGTTTATTCAAAATGAAGAAAGGACAGTCGCTGCCTAATTGTAAGGCGTAAGCAATCAATTGTTCAGAAGATAAGTTTAAATGAAAAGTATCATTTAGCAGCTTCAAAGCAAAAGCACCATCAGCACTTCCGCCGCCAAGCCCAGCCCCCATTGGTATTACCTTGTGCAAATGCATTTGTATCAAGGGTAAGAAAGGAAAGTCTTTTTTGAGAAGATAATAAGCTTTTACGCAGAGGTTGTTGTCGTCGTCGCCGTTTATTGGAAGACCAGAAGTTGTTAACCGAATACCGTTGACCGTTAACTGCTGATTATGTAGAGTGGATTGAGTATTTGTAATAATATCTTCGCTTAAATCATCGGTAATCTGTAAACGGTTAACGGTTAACCGTTCATTATGTAGAGTGGACTTGATGTTTACTTCATCTTCGCTTGAATCATCAGTAATCTGTAAACGGTCAGCGGTTAACTGCTCCCTTACCACTTCCAGCGCATCATTCAGTAGGATAGGATAAAATACGGTCTCTAAATCGTGGTAGCCATCTTCCCGCTTACAAAGGATATTCAGCCCGAGGTTTATTTTACAATTGGGAAAAACGACCATTTAATTAGTGATTAATGTTTAGTGATTAATAATCAATTCTACCATCATAAACTCTCTTTTTAATCATTGAACTCTAGTCATTAATCATTAAGGCTTATTTTCTCTTATTTATTTCATCCCTAATGGCAATTGCCCTGATATAATCTTCGCTTTCTAGTACTTCGTTCAACAAAGTTTCTAAGTCATCAAGGCTCATGGCTGTTAAGTCTTCTCTTTCCCCACCAGTTTCTTCTATGCCAATAACATCTTCCTTTGTCTTTTTGGGTGTAGTATCCCCCATCAATATTCCTGCACTATCCAATATATTTTCGAAAGTATAAATAGGGCAACCGAACCTAACAGCTAAGGCTAGCGCATCGCTTGTACGGCTATCAATTTCTACAGTATCATGTTCGGTAAAACAAACAAGCTTTGAATAGAAGATACCTTCCTGTAGATCGTTTATTATTATTTCCTGAAGTTGAACATCAAATGCATTCATGAAATTCTTCATCAAATCGTGAGTAAGGGGTCTGCTAGGACTCATCTTTTCCAACGCAACAGCAATGGCTTGGGCTTCAAAGCCACCGATAACTATTGGCAATCTGCGCAACCCGTTCACCTCGCCCAATACAACGGCGTAGGAATGTGTTTGCGTAATGCTGTGCGACAAGGCAACAATTTCTAACTCTATCTTCTTCATAACAACCCTTGTTTTTCTTGTAGGACGACAAAATTAAGGTCTAAAGCCTTAGATAGTTTAGTTGCACCCCAATAAGTTTCTATCGTACGCTCCTAAAACCCCTTCTTTTACTCTAATAACAACGCATCATCGTCTTCTACAAGGTTCAGATTTACCGCATCAGCACCTGCAATTCCCTCTATAGAACCCTTTATGTGTACTGCACTCAGCAATACCCTTTCCAATGCTTTCTCTCTTGCCTTCCAAAGTTTCTCCATGGCATTGCGTTCGTTTTGAATGCTTTGTCGCATCATCATAAACCCATCTCGTAGTGCTTTCCATTGTTCGCTAAATTCATTCCCCACCAAATAATCATACAGCAGCACCATCTTATCCCCCTTATTATCTTGGCTTTTCCTCACTTCAAATATCTTCAACAACGCATTTCTTAGTAACAATGCCACACTCTTTACTTCGCCAAACGTACATATATATACTCCGTTCTTTTCTCCAAAGCGATCCATATCCTTTGGAAGCGTCTGCGTTACTATCACCGCCATATCAGCCCCAAGATTTCTCATGTCGGCTTTTAGTTTCTCTATCCAATCGCCCCCAAAGTCTTTTGTACGCTTGCTTTCATAAATTATCTTTCCTGCTTCTACCCCAAATTTATTCCTCACCACCTGCACACAATCTGCCCCACGAACCCCCTTCCCTACTTCTTGTATCGAATCGAAAGGAAAAGTTGTTTGCAGCAACTCCTCTAGCAGTAATTCTTGTACCTCGCCCTGCAATTGCATACTTCCCTGTTCAGATTTACGCCTCATCTCGTCTGCCAGTTTCTTCTGATCTTCTAGTTGTTTTTCCAACTCTTTCAGCTTCATCTGATAGTCGCTTTCCTTCGCTGCCACCCTTTGTTCCTCTATCTTCCTGATGTCTTCGGTTAGTTTTTCCCTTTCTTTTTGCAATTGAATCTGCACATTAAGTTCCAATTCTTGCTCGCGGGTCTTTAGTGCTTGTTCCATTTGCAAAAACGCTAACTCTTTTTTCCTTGCCTCTTTAAGTTTATCTTCGGTATCACTTGCCGACTGCTGCAACAGTTTTAGCTTATTTTCATAGTCAGAAGCAATGGTTTTGGTAATAGATTCCTGCAACTCGGACTGTAATTTTTGCCTTTCTTTTTGCAATAACTTAGCTGTTTCTTCCTCTTTCAGTTGCAATTGCTGTTGGTAGCCAGCCTCTTTCCCCCTAAACTCTTCGTCTTTCTTTTTTTGCCAGTCGAGCATTTTGCTGCGCAATTCTTTTTCTATCTCATCCCGCATGGTATCCCCTGGTTCAAACTGGTTATTACACTTCGGGCAAGTAATTATAAATGATGACATATATCTTCTACGTTTATCTCTATTAAATTATTTTTCAAAACTATAGGAAACATACTCTTCTACCCTTTTCTATTTCTCCCCATGGCTGCCTTTCTCATTTAATAATGGAAGAACTGGTGTATGGTATTTTATTTATTAAGTAGGTACAACTGGATATACCTAAGTGATAAACCCCGCTACAATCTTTGTGGCTACCGCACACGTTTCGTCTGGCTTTGCTACAATAAAAAGTTTACTTAATATAATTAACTCACATTTTGCACCTCAGTAAGCGAACTGAGGATGGCATTAGACTTAGGGTTTTATAAAAAAAGGCTATTTAGTTGGCTTAGTAAGACTAATTGTAGTGCTTTCAACAACAAATTTTAAAACATTTTCTTTAGGATTAAGTATTTAGTTCGCTTTTAATTATCTGCTGTAGGTTACGGGCTTAAGATTGACAGCCTTAATCAATAGTTTTTCCAATATTCAATCAAGAGCGTCCTAAACGGTAAAAAAAGAGAGAGAAAGTTTATTTGTAACTCAATTAGCTTTGAAGTTGCACAACAAACAAAGCTTTCTCCCATGTCAACAATAACATTGGTTGCCCAGATTTTCGGCAAGTTGGATAGTGCTAAGTTAAAAAAACTGCTAGCCAAACATCAGACGGACAAACACCCAAAAGGCTTTAGTAGACATTTGGTTTCGATGCTATTCTGTCAATTTGCCAAGAGTCAGTCTGTACGATACATCAGTAATAGTCTTCGTTGTGCTACAGGCAATCTGAATT
>JANYEX010000182.1 GCA_025359725.1 Chitinophagaceae bacterium
CACGTTTGCGTTTTGTAGATTTCTTGGTTAAGATGTGGCGTTTGAAAGCCTTTTGAAAAGTGATTTCACCAGTGCCGGTTAATTTAAACCTCTTTTTTGCACTTGAATTTGTTTTACCTTTTGGCATAAAATAATCTTGTAATAAGATTACACCCTACTGGCGTCTCGAACAGACGAGAACTTGTTGAGCCCTTTGGGAAATAGACAGCGAAAGTAGGGGAAAATTTTGAATACGCAAACAGGGAATTATTTGCAGTTGCCAGCTATGTATCCGTAGGGCTTAATATTCAACTTTTTTCAATCTTTCTAACTGTCTTTAAAAATAAGATTTAACCCAAATGTTGTAGCCCATTCAGAAAGTTATCTAAGGCTTTCGATTTTATTGTAAGTGCTTGTGCGACTTTTACTTCTTTAACACTTCTTCCTCAAATGTTTTCGTGAGAGAATTTCACGGCATTTGTTTGATGAGATTTGTCTTCCGTTTGATGAGATGACCCCTCCTGAAATTACTTGACAGTTTTTGGTGTCAATATTAATATTTGTTTACTGTAATTTGGGTTATTACTTATGCAAGAATACAGCTTTGTTTTTTAATACTGCTTCTTGTTTTCACCCTGTGTTTTATTCCTGTTTTTTAATTTTCAAAATGCCCGCCATATCTTTTGCGGCAGTAAAAAAACCTACACCCCTTTGTGCATATAAACCAATAGTGAAATTATCTATTAAAGTACACTCACGAATTGCAGTAACTAGCTTTGCATCTTTATTTTCTTGAATAACACTTCTTTCGAGAGAACCCTTGTCGTCAATAGTGGCCATAACTAATACGCTTTTTTCAAAACGGCTAACCGATTCGGGCTTCTTAGTAATATCTCTCGTTAAATTATTATCCTCATCATTGTAGAAAAGAAGAATTTTGTCTTTGTATGACAATGCCTTAAAGTTGCTGAAGAAACGAACATTTATTGTACTCTGCATTTTAGGAATACGTGTTATTACCACATTGCCGTTGGTCTTAACTGCTAAATCAATAATGTTACCGTAATTGTATCTCCAAAAAGAAGGGTTTTGATGCCACATGCCATTATCATAATATGAAGAACCTTGCACAAACACTTCCGAGCTATATTCTAATAAATAATCCTTACTACCATCAGTTTTATCAACAATCTGTGCAAGTGTAAATTCACTTCCCAATCCAGGATCTTTTGATCTGTTACTACCTTGATTATCTTTTTTTACTTGATCGATAAGTTCTTGAGGAAATGTTGATTGATTGGTTGTAGTAACCTGATTGGTTTCCTTATCAATGTTGGCCACTAAGAAACCCGCGATATATCCATTATATCTATTCTTGTATAGCCCAAAAAGACTTAAGTTTTTACCATTATCTGTAGTAACCTTCAATTTATGTATAAATTTACCATTAAAGTCAAGCGTAAATTCTATGGGTTTTACTTTGTTTTTATCATAGAAGATGAACTCTGTTTTGTACGCAGGAATTTTCTCTCCATCAGAAGAAATTGCTTCCTTTTTTACTTCTTGGTCATAATGTTTTATCAAGACACCGACCTTTCCTTCATTTGTTACAACATGATCAAGTATGTCTATATACTTGTCCAAATAAGGTAATTCAACAGTTTGTTCCCATAGTTTCTTCAGGTCTGTATCATACACGCCTATGTAATATTTTTGATTTTCTTTTTTAGAAAAGGCGCCTCTCCAAACATTAATATTTTAGATGAATCCCCCGAAACAGAATAACCAACAGTGGTAGTAGAGCTTTTATTGATTGCTTCAAAAGTACCAAGTGATATTGATTTCCCTGTTGGATTAAGAGAAATAATATCAATTTGTTGTGCAAAAAAGCTTGTTGATTTACTTTCTTTATCATATTGGCTTGTAAAAATGTAAAGCTTGTTTTTTACGCTTAAGATGTTATTAAACTTGATATCTTTATCTTGAACTTCAAAACTTCTAACCGCTGCTTCCTCCAACTTTTCTGTGTAACGAACAAGTACTGGCGTCACCGTTTTTTTAGAAAACATGCCTCCACCATGTTCCTCAAAGGCTAGTTTAATCATGTCGCCCTCTTTTCCTTTTACAAACGAATTAAAGGCGAGTTCTGTTTTGCTTTCTTCTCCCCAAGTAATCTGCACTTTTTGCGCTCGAGCAATGTTTAGAGTTAAAATTGAGAAGGTAATTAACAGACTTTTCTTCATAATAGAATTTTTTTGGGGCGAAGAAACTATTTTCGCACCAAAAAACATAAAATATGAGAGCTTTATTTAATTTTTTCTTCTTTACATTATTTTTAACCGTTACCTTGAACCTAAATGCGCAAAGCCGAAAAGTAATAAAAGACAGCAGCACTGTCATTATTTTCAACCAATCATCCTCTTCTACATCCTTACAAGAAAAAGAAAAGCAATGATGAAGATATTATCAAAATTGCACCCTTAGGTTTTATAAGTGGCACTTTTCCAATTATTTATGAACGTAAGTTTAAAGATTTTTTCTCAGTTCAAATCTCTGCGGGTCTTACTAGTAAAAACTATTTTAGAAACGCGATTCAAAGTAGTGGAGATGGCGTTCACCCTCAATATTCTTGGGGTGATAGTTACACTGATATTTCTGCAGCTCCTTATAACTTTGATATTAGAAAAGCTAAAATAGGAACCATGTTTAGTATTCAACCTCGATTTTATTTTGACAGTGACGCTCCTGACGGAAACTTTTTAGGTTTATCGTTTGATAATTATAGATATAACTATTCTGTTCCTGGTATAATTGGCAGTGCAAATAATTTTAAACAAAATGGGGCAGACAAATCAGAATACGATAATATAAGTGACTTTATGGTTCATTTTGGCAGACAAACTATTTATGATAAATTAACTTTTGAATATACAACCTCAATAGGTTTAAGAAATGTAAGTGGAAAAAGATATGCAGCCGGTACAAATGGCACCTCAAACACAATATTAGAAAGCACTTCAACCATCCAACAAAGTATCCTGAATTTTAACTTCGGTATTAAAGCAGGGTACCATTTCTAATGACTTAGCATGGAATGCAAACGTCCTAGGGTTTTGAATATGCTTGTCAATTTTTTCTATTCTGGTCGCGGATGTTAAGCGAAGTGCATCCCGAACTTGCGATGAAAGGGATTTCTTACTCCACCACTTGTCCCAACCCTCACTTCCTCCAAAATAAACTTTACAGAAAGGAGGGTTCACATTAGCTTGTTTTCAACGGAAAACTCTTTCCATTGCTTAAAGGTGCAGTATTATTGGTTACAAAATAGTTGGTGTGCAAAATAAATTGGTTGCACAAGGGCATGAACCTACAGTTTACCAACTTCCAACCCCTGCACACCTACTTTATACCCTTCCTCGATTTTCTTTTTGCAATTGGTTTTGTATGAAGTATAACTTTTATACACTGGAACGATTTGTTATGGCTCTGGAAATGTTTTCTATCCCTATGGAAAGAATACTTGTGGCTCTGGAATTATTTTCCATACCTCTGGAATATTATTCCAGAGGTATGGAAAAAGGTTATTTGCATATAAAATCCATAAAAACCGCAGATTTAGATAATCAAAAGCACCCCCTAAAAACCTTTCTAAGCATAACACACTATGCCAAGAAACTGTTAACCATTACCTTTGTGGGAAATTTGAACGTTTAGAGATGGTTTATTTAACGCGGTTGGAACACTTTAATGCAGCACACAAACTTTATAATCCCAACTGGAGTAAGGAAAAGAACGATGAAGTATTTGGCGTTTGCGCCAACGAAAACTGGCATGGGCATAATTTTGATTTGTTTGTTACCGTAAAAGGCAAGCCAGATACCGAAACAGGTTTTTTGATTGATGTAAAACAATTGAGTAAGATTATTCAAGCGCATGTTATCAAGAAACTAGATCACAAGAATCTGAACTTAGATGTAGATTTTCTGAAGGGGAAGATGTGTAGCACTGAAAACTTGGCAATGGGAATTTGGAACGAATTAGCACCTCACATTCCGCCAGTAGTACAATTGCACTGCATTAAACTGTACGAAACCCAAAGGATTTATGTAGAGTACTTTGGCGAATAGCAATGAAGACTAACCTTTAGTAGGATAGGAAAGGGGTTTTTGAAATAAGAAAATGTTTATTTTTTTATTTCTTTTAATTAAACAAAAAAAAGACTTCGGCGGTTTATATATCCTGTGGTTTGGAATTGAATGAAAGTTCTAATACTAGTTTTAAAACAGTTCTTTAATTTTGAATCACCGCTCGAAGCGTTATTACTAGCTTTTTTGCTCTTTATAATTTAAATAGCGACTTGGTAAACACACTTTTTACACAGTGCTTGACGGTTAGTAATGGTTGGTTTTTGATTTATTTGCAATGTAGTTTTTTAATTCCTTGTTTAAATAATAATTGAACAAGGTATGATGCTTGACTTTTTGTAAGGATTCATTGTTATTTAGCGACAAAGCTAAAAACATGTTCAGTAGTTATTGATTATGAATAAAGTAGCCGTTTTTAGAAAAGAACATTTTAATGCCGCACACCGTCTTCACAATCCTGCATTGAGTGAAGCGGAGAACGAGGTGATTTTTGGAAAATGTAACAACAAAAACTATCATGGTCATAACTATGATTTGATAGTGCAGGTTACTGGTATTCCCGACCCGAAGACTGGTTATGTTATGGACATGAAAATACTCAGTGAATTGATAAGCACAGAAATATTAGAACGTTTTGACCACAAAAACCTCAATCTTGATACAAAAGAATTTGAAACACTTAATCCCACAGCAGAAAACATTGTAATTGTGATTTACAACTTGCTAAGGGCAAAAATTGATAACACATTAGATTTAAAAATTAGACTTTATGAAACAGAACGAAATTTTGTCGAATATCCATCTTAATAAAAACAACAAATTGGTTTTAACCGATACTGATATTATGATAGATGAAATAGGAGATAACCACATCCTTACTTCGGTAGATACTCCTATGAGGAATGATGCTTTTCAACTTAGTGACGATGAAAAAATTGCTGAAATTGAAAAGCATTTCAAGGCAATAATGGATACTTTAGGCTTGGATTTAACCGATGATAGTCTTAAAGGAACACCCAAGCGTGTAGCAAAAATGTATGTGAAAGAAATCTTTAGTGGATTGAATCCTGCCAATATGCCAAAGATTGCCTTGTTCGAAAACAAGTATAAGTACAATGAAATGCTAGTAGAAAAGAATATCTCTTTCTACAGTAATTGCGAGCATCATTTTGTACCAATTATGGGTAAGGCACATATTGCCTACATCAGCAATGGCAGGGTGATAGGCCTCAGTAAACTTAATCGTATAGTTGAGTATTTTGCAAAACGTCCGCAAGTTCAAGAGAGATTGACTATGCAGATTGGTAAGAAACTACAAGAAATACTAGGTACTGATGATGTTGCGGTAATGATAGATGCAAAGCACTTGTGTGTATCTAGCCGAGGAGTTAAGGATGATACCAGCAGCACGATAACAGCTTTCTACGAAGGAGCATTCAAGGAGGAAAAGGCAAAGAACGAGTTTCTTAAATATCTAGAGTTGAATACTTCTTTTTAAATATGAAATATGAGTTATGAAGTATGAATTCATAACTCATATTTCTCTTAAACTACATCTTCTTCAAAGTTGCGATAGTTTCTATTGGGGTGGCAGATTTAAAGACTGTGTTGCCTGCTACCAAAACTGTTGCTCCGGCATCTATAATTTCCTGTGCATTGGCAATAGTTACCCCGCCATCAATTTCAATATCGACACTCGCGCCTCGCTCTGCTATCAATCTTTTCAGTTGTTGTATCTTCTTTAATGTGTAAGGGATAAACTTTTGTCCACCAAAGCCAGGGTTTACACTCATCAAGTTTATTAGGTCAACATCTTCGATTATATCCACTAACAAATGGATGGGAGTATGTGGGTTTATAGCTACACCCGCCTTCATGCCTAAGTCTTTTATCTGTTGAATATTGCGATGTAGGTTTCTGCATGCTTCTACATGAACAGTAAGGATGTTAGCACCTGCCTTTGCAAATGCTTCAGCATATTTCTCTGGTTCTTCTATCATTAGGTGTACATCCAAAGGCTTTGTGGTGGCAGTTCTTATTTGCTCTATAACGGGCAATCCATAACTAATATTGGGAACAAACCTTCCATCCATAACATCGAGGTGAAACCAATCTGCTTCGCTATGGTTGAGCATTTTACATTCATCCTCTAACCTTAAAAAGTTAGATGCTAACAATGAGGGGGCAATAATGGCCATTTATTTTTTATTTTATATTGAGAAGAATCGAGTAGAAGCACGCGCTGTTTATTGCAAACGCTTGATGGCTGCTTCTGCTTCTACCAAAGTATTGTTTATATTGTATGCTGTCTGGTATTTAGTTAACGCATCTGCTTTTTTATTCAATGCCTCGTAACATTTGCCTTGCCAGTAATATCCATCAGCAAATCTATTATTTATTTCAGTGCTCAGATTAAATACTTCCAGGGCTTTATTGTACCTTTTGGTATCAAAATAAACATACCCTTTTTCCAGATAAGCCTCCATGAAAGTGTAGTTATTATCAATGCTTTTATCAAAAAATGCAAGAGCTTTTTCTTTATTGCCCGTTCGGGAAAAGTAAACACCTGCAAAAAAAGCAGTGTAAGCATCGTTCTCACGCCCCAAATGCAACTCGTCTAGTTTTTGACACATAGATAGTGCTTTAATGTCTTTTGTTTCTGCATATAAATTAGCCAAATCCAGCAATGCCTCTGGTGCAGGATATATTGTGGCGGCAGTATTATAATATCTAATGGCAGAAACGGTATCGCTAGCATGTTCGCTGACTTGTCCTTTTTTAAACCATAGACCATAGTTGCCTTTGTCATAAACAATTAGGGAATCTAATTGTGATAATGCAGTTTTATAATCGCCCGTACTATCCAATGCCGTAATGTAGTTAAACCGTAAACCAACACTATCTGGTCTTTGCGATACCTGATTAGCCAATTCCTTTACCAATACTTCTGATGCTTGCTTTCCATCCACCTTAGCATTTTTATTGGGGTTGTTTTTGCAGTAGGCAAAGAAAATAATAGCCAGTAATAAATACCATTTGTTCATGCGGCAAAAGTAGTGGCTGTATTTGTTGTATTTTCATTTTTTTATTCGAGAGCCTATTTAGTTAATAACTTTAAAAAATTTA
>JANYEX010000184.1 GCA_025359725.1 Chitinophagaceae bacterium
GGGATTGGGTTGGTGGACGTTACAGCTTGTGGAGTGCGATAGGGTTGTCTATTGCCTTAACAATAGGATACGACAACTTCGAACAATTACTTAAAGGTGCATACACCGTTGATAAGCACGTTCAAAAAGAAAAGTTTGATAAGAATATTCCTGTCCTGATGGCATTGATCGGTATCTGGTATACAAACTTCTTTGGTGCTCAAAGTGAAGCAATACTACCTTATGACCAATACATGCACCGTTTTGCAGCCTATTTCCAACAAGGAAATATGGAGAGTAATGGTAAAAGTGTTGACCGGAATGGTAATAGTATAGATTATTCAACTGGTCCTGTTATTTGGGGAGAACCAGGTACAAATGGTCAGCATGCCTTTTATCAATTGATACATCAGGGTACCTTGGTTATCCCTTGTGATTTTATTGCACCTGCTGTAAGCCATAACCCAATTGGTGACCACCATTTAAAGTTAATGTCTAACTTCTTTGCACAAACAGAAGCTTTAATGAATGGCAAGAGTGAGAACGAAGTGAAGATTGAGTTGATGAAAGCAGGTAAATCCGAAGAAGAAAATAAGAAACTAGTTCCTTTTAAAGTTTTCGAGGGTAACAAACCTACAAACTCCATATTGGTAAAGGAAGTAACGCCTTACACACTAGGTAGCTTGATAGCTTTATATGAGCATAAAATCTTTATACAAGGGGTAATCTGGAACATATTTAGCTTTGATCAATGGGGGGTAGAATTAGGAAAACAGTTGGCAAATAAAATATTGCCAGAACTAGAGGTGGTTACACCTATTTCTAGCCATGATAGTTCTACAAATGCTTTAATCAATATCTTTAAAAAATTTAGAAAATAGTTATTTCAGTTCCAAGTTTTCTTTTTTTGGTATCTGATATTGATAATTGATTCAGCTACACGCTTTAATACTTCTATAATGAGTTTTTCTTTCTTTAAAAAACGTGCTGTTGTCCCCGACCTTTCTTTTATAGGTGTAGATATGCATTCTCACTTACTGCCAGGGATTGATGATGGTTTGAAAACAGTCGAAGAAACCGTAAATTATGTAAAGGAATTACACGCATTAGGCTATCAAAAGCTTATCTGTACGCCACACATATTGTCTAGTATACATGATAATACTCCAGAAACGATTGGTGCGGCGTTGGAAAAAGCAAGAAAAGCATTAGTGGAAGCGGAAGTACCAGTAACTATAGAAGCTGCTGCAGAATACATGATAGATGACGAGTTTGAAAGACTTTTAAAATCTGATAGTAAATTATTAACTTTTGGAGAGAATTATCTCTTGATAGAAATGTCCTATTTGGCAGAACCTTTCAATTTGAAAGAGGTACTTTTCGAACTTCAGATGCGTGGTTACAGATTAATACTTGCTCACCCAGAGAGATATAGATTCATGCATAGTGATTTTAAACTCTATGAAGCATTTAGAGACAGGGGAATATTGTTTCAATTAAATGTACTTTCACTATCAGGCTATTACGGTAAAGATGTAAAAAAAATTTGCGAGAAATTGATTGATGCTAACATAATAGAGTTTTTGGGTACAGATATGCACCACCAAAATCATTTGAATGCTACCAAGGCTTTTATAGCAACCAAAGAGTTCTTAGATTTGGTAGGGGATGTTCCTTTTATGAACAAGAGCTTACTGTAATTGTCAATACGTCATCAATTATGTTTCGATTTATCAAGAAATATTCATTCTGTCTTTTCATAATTGTTTTTCTATTTTCATGTCATAGAAAGACCATTCCTAAATCAGAGTTAATTGGTAAAGGTGCTTTACATACCGAAACTGGCTTTGCCACTTATTATTCAGACAAAATGAATGGACACTCTACTGCAAGTGGAGTGGCTTTCAGTAACTCGAAACTTACAGCCGCACACAAACAATTGCCTTTCGGGACGATGGTTAAAGTAACCAATCTTAGCAACGGAAAATGGGTAATAGTTAAAGTAAATGACCGAGGTCCTTTTGTGTCAGGTCGCATAATTGATTTATCCAAAGCAGCAGCAGCACAAATTGGAATGCTAAATGCTGGGATA
>JANYEX010000185.1 GCA_025359725.1 Chitinophagaceae bacterium
TTGAGGGTACGCCAATATTGGGGTAGGTAAAAGGGACTGACCGAATTCCTGCTCTTTTACAATCTCTGCAGGAGGCATGGAGCATTGAGAAAGGAACTCAATGTAAAGACTCCTTATGAAGCAGTTGAAAAATAGCTCGAATTGAAACCAGAAATATTTAAAATAAACCCCAATGATTTCAAAAATAGAATACTACTTTTGAAAATCAATAATCAACAAACAGCTACAACCTTGTAAAACATGACAGCCTTTTACTTACTTTCGTTATTACTATGAACTTTACGAATGATACCCCAATTAGGCTAGCAATACTCGATTTATATGATGGATACCCCAATCAGGGTATGCGTTGCATAAGGGATATCATCAAGCATTTTGCTGCCGCACATAATTTATATATTGAGGTAAATGAGTTTGATGTAAGACAACATTTGCAATTGCCAGATACTTCCTACGATGGATACATTTCCAGCGGCGGACCTGGTTCACCATTGGATTCTGTGAATCAGGACTGGGAACATAGATACTTTTCTTGGCTAAAATCAATAGAAGATTGGAACAATAGTGATGAATTAAAAAAGAAGTTTGTTCTTTTTATCTGTCATAGTTTTCAGTTGGCTTGTCGTTATTTTGAGGCTGGTTTGGTGTGCAAGAGGAAGAGTACATCATTTGGTGTTTTCCCTGTTCATATAGTGGATAGTGGTTTTGAAGAAGAGGTGTTTGATGGTTTGCGAGATCCTTTTTATGCAGTTGATAGTAGGGATTATCAGGTGATAAAACCTAATTATGAAAAGCTAGAGCAGATGGGTGGAAAGGTTTTATCTATCGAAAAAGAAAGACCCCATGTTCCTTACGACCGTGCTGTGATGGCTATGCGTTTTAATAAATATTTTGTTGGAACACAGTTTCATCCAGAGGCAGATGCCATTGGCATGAGCCATCATTTATTGACTGAAGAAAAAAAGAAAGCCGTCATCAATGAACATGGCGAGGCCAAATGGGCAAGCATGATAGAGCAATTGCAAGACCCTGACAAGATAGTTTGGACACACAATCATATTATTCCAAACTTTTTGCAAAGTGTAGCTTTTAGTTTATGAATTTGTTTCACAAGGTTGTAGCTGTTTGTTAATTATTAATTTTCAAAAGTAGTATTCTATTTTTGAAATCATTGGGGTTTATTTTAGATATTCTTGGTTTCAATTCGAACCATTTTTCAACTGCTTCATAAGGAGTCTTTACATTGAGTTCCTTTCTCTACGCCCCATGCCTCCTGTAGAGATTGTAAAAGAGCAGGAATTCGGTCAGTCCCTTTTCCATTGCTGCCTTGTCATCGTATTTGTGTCCCAGGATTGTATTGTTTTTGGAGAGAAAAGTCTCAAAAACCTCATCAAGGGCAAGCCAAGTGGCACGCCTGATGCTCACAGCCAGTGCCGTCTCCGTATCACATGAGGCATGAGCGATATTATGGGATGCACAGAATGCAGCGGCTATAAAATCACGGCTTTCCCATTTTGAAACAGTTTTTTTTGTAAATCCCTTATTGCAATGACAACACTTCGTTTGAAACAGTACCGGCAGCCTGAATATGCTTCCTGATGTGTACATTTGTCCAGAAATTGGAATGGTAAACTTATTGCATATTATTTTTATTTGTAGTAAAATAAAGCATCAAATCTATTAGTTTTGAGCACCTATGCATACAGCGTATCTTCTACTTGGCAGCAATTTGGGCAACCGTCATTCTTATCTCGAACAGGCAAAAGAACTTATCGGCAAATATTGTGGCACTATTATCCAACAATCAAGCATTTATGAAACTGCCGCTTGGGGTGTTACGGATCAGCCATCGTTTTACAATCAGGTGATCGTTTTGCGAATAACTCTTTTACCCGAAACACTTATGCAACAGCTACTCGATATAGAGGAAAGCATGGGTAGAAAGCGAACCATCAAATATGGCCCTCGAACTGTAGACATAGACATTCAACTGATAGATAACCTCACTAACAACAGTCAACTATTAATACTTCCCCATCCTTATCTTTCCAAACGCAGATTTGCATTATTGCCCCTTGCAGAGGTTGCACCGCAATTAGTGCATCCTATTTTACATAAAACAATCATTGAGTTATTAAATGATTGCGCAGATGGATTGGAGGTTAAGAAAGAAGTTATTGACAAATTGTAGGTCAGGTAATTCATTGGATAAGATGTTAAAAGATCTCTAGTGTGCATTAAAGTATCTCTCGATTTACTTAACTGTTTCAATAGCAGTTTGAGTTTGGCTTTATGTACCATCAATCTGAGCTTTAAGATTTAATCTTTGCAAGTATTTCACAGCGTATTGATTAAAAAAATGTAAAAGATTCCTATAATAACAATGAGGGGCTTTACTTTGCAGACGATGATAAAACAAATACAATTATTTACCGTTGTTGCATTATTACTAGTTTTGGGTAGTAGCTGCCACTCGTTGCGTAACCTCACCGACCGAGATGGCTCTGGATCTGCTAAAACACTTAAAAAGAAACCCACGCAAGACTTTACCTTTATAGAAGATATCGAGATGTTGCCCGGCGGCATAGTGGTAACGAGGCATAAAACAAGTGGCATAAACTCACAGGGTACTGTATTTCATTACTCTGAAAAAGGGGGAAGTACACTAGAAGAGGCCAATTGGTTGCAATATAAATATGCTATCATCACCAATATTGAGGTGGAGAACCTTACCAATGTTCCGCTGTTGCAAAAGATAGATGAGTGGTGGGGAACAAAATATTGCATTGGTGGCGAGACAAAAGATTGTATTGACTGCTCTGGTTTTTCGGGCAATATCTTCAGGGATGTGTACAATATAAACCTTCCTCGAACGGCAAGCGACCAGTATGGCGTATGTGATAAAGTAGAAGTAGCAGAATTAAAAGAGGGTGACCTAGTGTTTTTCCATACTTATCGGAGGCAGGTATCGCATGTAGGCATTTATATAGGTAACAGTAAGTTTGTACATGCTTCTAGTAGCGAGGGTGTTACCATCAGCGATCTAAACGATAAATATTGGCAACCCCGCTTTCTGGCAGCAGGAAGGGTGCGGAGAGGATAGTGATTAGTTATTAGTTGTTAGTTATTAATTATTAGTTATTACTCACAGACTTTTTACTAGAAATTAATTTTTACTAAACATTCGTAGATAGCATAAACAACTAATAATTAATAACTAATAACTTAAAAAATGCTTTCAATCAATTTAAATAATCTTTCTTTCTTTGGGTATCATGGTTTGTATGAGGAGGAACGTATTAATGGGAATACATTTATCTTAAATGCCACGGTTAAGTTTACCCCTAAGGAAACTATTACTACTATTGCCCAAACGATTGATTATTCTAGTGTTTATGAGTTGATTAAGCAACGAATGTCTATTCCTACTCTTCTGTTAGAAACAATAGTGATGGAGATAGCAGAAGCAGTTTTAAAAGACTTCTCGATGGCGGAAGAGATTCATATTACCCTTACAAAAGAGAATCCACCAATTGCGGATTTTAGGGGTTCGGTAGGGGTTAGTTATTCACTAAAAAGAAATTAAATTATACATTTATGATTAGATACGTATTAATGGTTGTTGTTTTAGTAGCAACTGTCTCTTTTAGCCAAGCACAAGATATAGCTGTATTGATGAAAGTAGCAGAGAACTACGAACACAACCTAAAGGAACCCGAAGCCCTCAATCAGTACAAAGAAGTATTGGCATTAGACCCTCAAAACATAAAAGCACTGGTAAAAACTGCCGAGCTAAGCTGCTCGATAGGGGAGAGAACAGAGAACAAAAACGATAAAAGACTGCAATTTGAAAGTGCGATGGCTTTTGCAAAGCGTGCATTGGCAGCAGATAATAACAGTGCAGATGCCAACTATGCAATGGCGATGGTTTCGGGCAAGATGACTGAAATAGAAACCGATAATAAGAAAAAGATTGGCTACGTAATAGATGTAAAGAACTATGCAAACAGGGCATTAACCATTAACCCGAATCATGCGATGGCAACTTTTGTAGAGGGTAGGTGGCATTATGAGATGATTACGCTAAATAGTGTAAAACGCACCGCCGCCAAGCTGATAAATAGCAATCTGCCAGCAGCTAGTTTGGATAGTGCAACTGCTTATTTGGAAAAAGCAAAACAACTAGACCCCTATTATGTATTAACTTATTACTACCTGAACAAAGCTTACAAAGAAGATGAGAAACCCGCCAAGCAAATGGATATATTGAGCAAGATGGTAAAGCTTCCTACGCGCTGTTTTGAAGATATAGCCATGAAAGATGAGGCAAAGAAGGAATTGGAATCTATGCAGTAAGAAAATTGATAAATAATAATTGATACCTGACATTCAATATTTGTTGTTTAGCAATTAAAAACGGCATTATCTCGTGCATGTTATACTAAATAGGATGTAAAAAAGAGTTTTATAGCTACGAGCAAATAATCTAATCTTGTTTACATCCATGAGTGAAGATAAGTACAAGCTAATCAATTGGAGTTTCTGTAACAAAAGTTTGGAGAATCGGGGTAGTATAAATGTCTGGATTTTTGCTGATTTAATAGCGCAATTGTGGGTGCCTTACAAGGAAGACGCCTTGAGGTTGGAGGGTGATCAATTGTTTTACAGTGAAGCCGCAATACTGTTTTTCTTTACAGTTAAATATGTTTATAAGCTTCCCTATCGTGGTGGCAGGGGCTTTGTGTCGAGCCTTTTCGACTTGATGGGGCTGGCCAGTACCGAGTTACTCACAGGTGTTTAAGCGTGATGAGACGTTGGGTTTCCTATCGCTAGTGTCTTCTGAGAAGAAGATAGTGTCTGCTCCGCGATTGCATAAAAACACCCTGCGATTACCAAAATAGACGCTGCGATTGCAAAATAGACACTGCGATTGCCTAAAGATACGTTGCGATTGTCCAGAGGCATCACACGCTTGCCTAAACAAACACCACAAAAAGAGAAAAAGGGGAAGTCATTCGGTTAACCCAATAGGATTTGGACGGTCTTTACAACTTGGATAGCTATGGCACAAAAAAATACCCAATCAGATAAAACTGATTGGGTATAAAGAATATGGCAACTACCTACTCTCCCAGCAAGACGCAAGTACCATCGGCCATGGGGGGCTTAACTTCTCTGTTCGGAATGGGAAGAGGTGAACACCCC
>JANYEX010000197.1 GCA_025359725.1 Chitinophagaceae bacterium
TTATCTGCTAGGCGAGATGCGCTTCGCTAACATCTCGCCTAGCAGAGTTTTACATAAAGTCAGCAGTCTTTTACATAAAGTCAGCAGTCTTTTATATAAAGTCAGCGGTCTTTTCATAAAACCTGACAAGCGGAGTACATATCTTGTACGGTATTATACAAAAAGAGCTGACTTTGATAAATAATAATGTATGGCATAGGTTGGTTGCCTTATTTTTGATGTTGCCTTATTGATTGTTGTTGGTGAGGAACACACAACAACGGCGATGGAAGACCAACAAGGGCAAAAAAACTATGGAATCATTTTTAGACAGCTTCTAAGTGAAATTAGAATAATTCCTAAATATGTTCTAGTAATTTTCGCCTGTAATATTTTTCAACCTAAAAATGTCGTTATTTTAAAGAAAAAAATATGAAACTTCATTACTTGATTTTTACTCTAATAGTCTCAACAAAACTATTTTCTCAAAATTACATTTATACACCTACGCCAATCCAAAATGGAAATGAAGAATTTGGTCTAAAAGCCGCAACTGGAAACTCGAGACATGTGATTTCCTTTAGTCTACCTGAGAATACTGTTAAATGGTACTATGTATATTTTGCATCTAGGAATCCAGAAGATGTAAAAAATATTGAACAGGCTTTTAATTTAGTTGGAAAGCTTTCAAATTACGTTGATAAATTTGGAATTGCATCTGATGTAATGCAGCAAATTGGGAAACCGCCTAGTTTTAATGCTTGTGATGCCATATTTCTTGATTCAAGAAAGGATGTTGATGTTTTTGAAACAAAAGGGGATTATCTTGGAAAAAAATATATGATGGTTAAAGAGTTTTCCAAAACAAATTCAATATCAGGTATTGTAGAAGTAACTGACCAAGAAAGACAAACTGGATGGCAATTTATTGGGTTTAGAAATCCATCTGCATTTTATGGTGTTACTGTTAAAGTACAAGTGGTGGCAATTGTAAAGACTGAAGAGGAAAAGAACGGATGGACAAAAACTGCAAAAGAAGAGATGTACAATGGAATAAAAAAAATTTTAGATAATGCCCCCCTTAATATTTCTCAAGATTTTAAAGAAAAAATTACTACTTGCGCACTAGAAAATCTAACAAAAAAATACACACCTCAAGCTATAAATGGTTTAACATCATACGAACTCAGTGATGTGATGAACAAAATTGCAATTGGGTGCATAACTGAATTAAAAAAGAAAAAATAAATAACTAGAAACGATTGTTCATTTAATTCCAATGTAATGAATAAGGTAGAATATTTAGAAGTTCAAATGGATGCTTTTAAAGATAGTAGTGAACTTTCATTAAAATTATCAAAACTTAAGGGCTTTGAGTTCAAAAAATATACACCAGAAAAAAAAGTTGGAGTTGAAGGTTTCAGAAAAAATCTATTAGAAATAGGACTAACAGAAACTTTTTATGCCGAAGAATATAAGAATGCTATTGGAACAATAAATAAACGACCTGATGACATTAAAGAGATACTTCAGAAATATCTTGATAAAATAATAACATCAAATAAGCTTTTGATAATTGACCAATATATTTTTCCCAATTATGCTGACAATGGTTATTCCATTTTTTTAGGAGAAATACTTGATAGATACATTGTGCGTCTTGACGAAATAAGATTCATCACTTCATCTAATAGAGGAAAATATAGTTTAGAAAATGAAAAAGCAATCCTTACTTCTTTAATAAACAAGAAACCATCATTGAAAATAATTGTAGGGGTTACAGAAAATTTTCATGACCGATTTTGGATTAGTGATTATAAATCTAAAGGAATGTTTTTAGGAACTTCTCTTAATGGCTTTGGAAAGAAATATGCACTTATTGATTACTTGAATGCATATGATGTCAGAGAAATAATTTCTGCTCTTGAAATTGAGGGATTATTAAGCTAAATAATTGAGATGAGATTTTTTTAAACGTATTATATCTTCTGTTATGAATTGAAAAAAGGTTGAACAAGAAACTAAAACTTCCTATCCAGCCTCTTTTACTTACTACTTACCACCTATAACCTACAACCAGTCTTACTCATAAATCAAGTGTGTCAACATCCAGCTAGTCACAGCTAGTCCGCGTCAAACTCCCCATCTATCCTATGAATGTAATTTGTTCAGTCCTGTTTGAAAATCGGGGTCTAGCCCAAACTCGCTACCATCTTCGCTGCTGCCGCGCCGTCTGTGACGCGTGGCTTCGCTACAATCAAATAGTTATTGTAGAAATGATATTGAAACAACATTAGCTATCCATCTGAGCGAAGCCACAAGTGACACACTTGCGGTAGCAGCGTTCCCAGCTAGCCCGCATCTCCGATGGTAATTGTGATAGCTTGTATGTACCGACTGCCTTTAATCCGGTAAGCGGGGGAAATGTATTGCATCCTTATTCTGGGGGTAATACTATAAAGTTTATTTTGTTCAGAGTATATAATAGATACGGTAATCTTGTGTTTGAAGGGCATGATTTGATTAATGGTTGGGATGGACGGGTTAATGGTGCTTTGCAAGATGTAGGCACTTATGTATGGACTTTGGAATACACTACGAGTGGTGGGAAGAGAAAAAAAGGAAGTGGAACAAGTGTTTTGTTTCATTGATGTGGTACAGGAAGGAAGATGGTTATTTGTATATGAGTGTTTTAATTTTTGATAATACAAATCTGCAATATGTTATCGAAACCCAACGCTGTTATATCCCACATTCAATAATCCTATACACCCATCTGCATTTATCCATATTTTTACGGCGTATTATTCTCGATTTTAGGATATAGATATGGCATTAGGACAATCATTACAACAGAAACTTTTACAGAAATTATCTCCACAGCAAATACAATTGATGAAACTGTTGCAGGTGCCAACAGCTAGTATTGAGGAAAGGATAAAGGAGGAACTGGAAGATAATCCCGCATTGGAACAAGGGGAAGATGAGGAAAATAGAGAGACGGATGACGAGATAAAAGATGAATTTGAGACCGAAGAGGAAGAGAACTTTGACTTGGACGGTAGTGAGGATGAATACGAAAATCCGGATGTTAGCGAATATGTGGTGGATGATGACGGGGAGATTGCCGACTATAAAATGAAGGATGATAACTACCCAGAGATGGATGATAAGCAGACACTGCCTATAAAATTAGAAAATAGTTTTTTTGATTTAGTGCTTGATCAACTGGGGATGTTGGAACTGGATGAGCGTAGGTTTAAGATTGCTGAACAGATAGTGGGTAGTTTGGATGACGACGGATACCTTAGAAGGGAATTGAGTTCTATAGCCGATGACCTTGCTTTTAGGCAGAACGTAATGACTGACGATAAAGAGGTGGAGGAGATAATTAAACAAATTCAGCAGTTTGATCCTCCTGGGGTGGCTGCAAGAGATTTGCAAGAGTGCTTATTGATTCAGCTTAAAAGAAAGAAATCGGAGGGGATTGCGGTTGGATTGGCTATAGAGGTGATGTCCAAATACTATGATGAATTCATTAAGAAGCATTACGAGAAGATTCAGAAAGGGCTAGGATTGAATGATGATCAATTAAAAGATGTAATACATCAGATAATAAAGCTAAACCCTAAACCTGGTGGGAATATAGGCGAGATGAATAAAGCCGAGACCTATATTATTCCCGATTTTTATGTTATAAATAATAACGGTATTCTAGAGCTTTCACTCAACTCTCGCAACGCTCCTGAACTAAAGATTAGTGAAGGTTACAGGGAGATGATGAAACAGTACGACAGAGGAAGTAAAAAGGATAAACGCCAGAAGGAAGCCGTTATCTTCATCAAGCAGAAGATAGATAGTGCCAAGTGGTTTATAGAAATGATACTACAGCGCCAACATACGCTATTATCTACGATGGGTGCCATCATTAAACACCAAGAAGAGTTTTTTCTTTCGGGCGATGTACTTACTATGCGACCTATGATACTAAAGGATGTGGCGGAAAAGACTGGGTTGGATATTAGTACCGTTAGCCGTGTTGCTAGTAGTAAGTTCGTGCAAACTGAATTTGGTACTTATCGGTTGAAATACTTTTTTAGCGAAAGCCTTAGTACCGATAGTGGCGAGGAGGTGAGTACGAGGGAGGTAAAAGAGATATTGAGCAATATGATTGATGCTGAGGATAAACATAAGCCCATTAGTGATGAATTTTTAACAGATATGCTGAATGAGAAAGGGTATAATATTGCACGGAGGACTGTTGCCAAATACAGGGAGCAGTTGAATATTCCGGTGGCGAGGCTGAGGAAGGAACTATGAGATATGAGATATGAGATATGAGATATGAGATATGAGATATGAGATATGAGATATGAGATATGAGATATGAGATATGAGATATGAGATA
>JANYEX010000225.1 GCA_025359725.1 Chitinophagaceae bacterium
TATCTCAGCAGTTTCGTTTATAGATGCTCCTTTTCGGTTTAGATTTTTTCTTCTGTGATTACGTTTGTAAAGTTCATTCAAAGTCAGAATTCTTTTAGCCCAAGCACGAAAGAAGCTTTTAGAAAATACACTAAAACTAGCCTGATTAATCCACAAATATCTAAGACTTGCCATTAAGAAACTTGGTGTAAATCAAAAATAAATTTTTCTGCTACTGCCTTCAAACTGACTTCTGAGGGATAAAAGGACTCAGTTAAGCCATTTATGTAATCTGCAAAATGTCCTGTTTGATATTCCCAAACTCCTTTTTGACTTGTAATGATTTTGTCAGAATTCTTTACAATTAAATTTCTCGCAACGCATATTACAGGTAAACCAAGAGTTTGCATTGCAGCAACAGAGCCACTTTTTTCTATTAGCAAAAACGGGGTACTAGTTATACCAATGTCCGCATTTGATAGTGCATTAGCCACTGTTTCATCCGATTGCCAACCCAAGTCTTCTACTTCTAGATCGTTACTTATACAAAAGTTTTTCCAATATGAGCTTTCATTACCATTCTTTCCAACGAACTTTATACCAACTGGCACTTTGTTAGATTTGCTCCAGATAGCCAATTCGGAGGTGAAAGAATCAATAGGACTGCCATGATGAATTTCGCCAAATACTACAAAGTCAATTTTTCTATTTCTTAGTAGTTTTTCTTTTAGAGAAACCATTTTCGATGATGGCTCTATCTTTATTGAAGATGTAATGTTTGAAAACAAGGGAAGAAATTCCACAGAGTAGCTGAGCTTCTCCAAAGAATATTTATAAAATTTAGTGTGCGTATGAACTACTTCGGGAGTAAGTTTTTTCCTAAATGAGGCTATTATTCTCTCTTGAATTTTACCCCATAGCCAATACTTAATATCATAATCACTTCTTTTCCAGACCCATAATTCATGAAACATGATATGAATCTTTCTGCCTTTTGCTATTTGTTTAAGATATTCAGCTATTCCGAAGTTTAGACCTTTTGAATTATACGAGAAAGGGACATACTGAAAGCTTAACCAATCAGAATTTTTATCAGATAGCCATTTGTCAGTTAACTCAAAGTTCAGCTTACAGTCATTGCTGTAGGGTATCCTTAATGATAAAATTGGCGTGTTGTTGTCATATTGAATTTCTTCTTTCGGCTCATTAGTATATTTATCCATTATAGCGACAATACTTGCCTCGTGCTCTAAGCGAATCAGTTGCCCAGCCAAACGCCTTGTATAATCACCTACCCCATCTTTACCAGTTTCTAGAGATCCACAAATAAAAATGATATTCATTTTTCTTTCCTTAAGTGATGTTGTCAAAAAAAATTTATAGCATTTTGATCTTAACTAAATAACTTTTGGAATCTTTAGCTAGGAAAAAAATTAAATTTATGTTTTACTTTCTTAGCTAACTTTTTAAACTCAAAAAAATAAAAGCTTCTTTTTAAATTAATAAAACTCAGTTTGCTGAGTCTTTCATTTTCATTTAAATCTGCAAACAACAAATCATCAATTGCTTTTGCACCTGTAGGTGTGCCGCCAGAGTAATGAATATGCGAGATTGCAGTTTTATTTGCTTGTATCTTCTGAATTAAACTTAATGTATTGGGATAATCCCCAGCCCATGAACTCAGCCATTGGCAATCTTTACATAAATTTATTATTTTCCATTTCCCTATTAAAGAGGCAATATGTAACAACGCCTGATCATGTGATTTAGCTATATCTGGATTTTGTTTTATCCATTTAATGGCAGCGAGTAAATCATTAATTAATTCTTTTTTATTTTTCATAAGAAAGTGACCCGCAGTGATTGCAGTCAACAATGCATTATCGCCGAAGTGTTCTTTAATTGCTTCAGGCTTGTTGTAATTGTACTTTCCTTCTGTTAGGTACTCTTCATCCGCATGAACTAAGTCGGCGTTATTAAGATAAGGAAACAATGTTTCCCAATTATTCATTGCTACCACATCATTATCCGAATATAAAAACTCATCCCAATCAAGAAAAAGACCTAGGTATCTATACAAAAAGCCTTTTGGGCAGTCCTTAATCGTGTAGCGAATGTCTTCAATAAATTGTTGAGCATCTATTGAGAAGTCATTTAAAGTTAGGTATTCTGTGTTTTCTAAAATATATCTTTCAGTTATTTTTCCCCCTCCAAAATGAATGATTTTTATGGAGAGTTTACAGCCGCTTGTTCTTATAGAATAAATTAGGTTTCTTGTTAGTAGCTCGCTAACCTTGTTTGCTACCAATAAAATCCCCCTTTTTGTACTCATCTTTACTTCGTTAGTACTCATTCTTTAAAGAAAGATGCCACGTAAAAGATTTCTGCCACATTTTGTGCCTAACAGGTCCAGTATAATGCCTCATTGCAATTTCTTCGGGCTTGAATTTGTAGGAAAAATCAAATTGATCTTCGGTATTTATAATAAATTTTCTTGAATCGAGTGGATAGAATTTACAAGCCTTACAATAGATATGCATCATAGTTTGATCTGTAAAATATTCGTATGACTGATTAAGGCTTCTCAAGAAAAACAAAGCTTCATCAATAGTAGCAAGGGGCTTTTTTGCCAAGTAAAATCCACCATTAACTTGATACAATTGTTCTTTAGTATCGGCTAAATACTGCGAGTCTAAACAACCCCAGTTTGTGTCGGGGAGAAACCAACCATCAACATCCTCATCCAACAGCAAAGCAATTCCTTTGCGTATTCCCGAATAAAATACAATGTCAGAATCTAAAAATATCGTTGGAATTGTAATTGGATGATTCAAATAATTAAGAACTTTCCTACCCAATGGTTTTGTTCTTGCATAATGCAATAGTTCGTTGGCAAATTCAGTTAATCTTTTGTCATTTAAATAGGATAGTTCTTTTGTATTGTTTACATCTTCAAGAACCAATTCTACAAATTTAAATTTCAATTGTAGAAGTTCAAGCTGGTCGTTAGAATGCGTACCGTCAGAATAAATTGTCCATTTTACAGGTTCACCTGCATATCTTAAAAAAGACAAAATGGAAAATATCTGCTCACAAAAGTCTCTTGATGAAGAGAAGCTCACTAATTCAATTTCTAATTTTTGAGTGCTAGTTTTTTTTAATTCAATTAAAATTTCATCTAGTGTAGAGGTGGTCAGTATTTTTTGGAAACGAGTTTTGTTTACATCACCTATTAAGATTGCGATTCTTTTTGTTATACCACCTTGATATTTTACTTTTTTAATCAACATGCAAAATGTTCTTTTTTAAATCAATGTTGAATAGATAATTAAATGTTGGTTTCCAGAATAATCTTTTAAGGTACACATCAAAAAAATAATATATCGGTGGCATTGACAACAGTATTATAAAATAGAAGTTCCATGTCCCCCTGATCCCGATATGGTACAGAAGTAGTGCCATTGGCCAATGAAAAACATACAGGGGGTATGACAAATTTCCAAGAAAATTAAAAATGTTTTTTTGTTTCTCAGACAATTTTAGAGGCAGTTTGTAAGATGTAAATACTAAAATTAGCATGCCCAGTGTAATATAAGCAAGTGATTCTTCCTTAATGGCAACTAAATGATATACACCTATAATAAAGCATGAAAAGAAAAATGTAACCTGCAAAATTGGATGTTTTTTATTTTGGGAAAAGGCAAAACCAATTATCCAAGCCCACGAAAACTGTACTATTCTTAATCCGTAAAGTGTATCTATGTTGGGATAAGTAAGAAGAAATATAACCAATGAAATCCCAATGATAATATTCAATAAATAGTTAGGAATCTTACAAATTAATGGTGTCAAAATATAAAAGGTAAACTCTACCGATAATGACCATAAGGGAGAATTAAACGTCATAGGAATTGCTACAATCCCCTGTAACATGAATGTGTTTGCTACGCTTGTTAGTAAGCCTGCTGGGATATAGATTATTCTATAACCTTGTACAGGCGAGATAGTAGCTTGTAATATGACTGCAAATAATACCGCAAAAAAGTATAATGGATAAATTCTTATAAGCCTTCTTTTTATAAACTCTTTTGGCGAATTAGCAAATGAATATCCAATCGATAGACCTGATAAAAACAGAAAGCAAATTACAGCTGTTACCCCACCCAAATTTCTTATACCTAATTGAGTTTTATCTTGAGGTCCGAAGTAATACAGGTGATAAATGAATACAATGTTAGACAGCACAAATCTTAGTAATGCTAGTAAGCTCCAATATTTTTCGCTAAAGTTAACCCTCAAATTAGTCGGTTTATTTTAGAATTAATTTTAAGTGGAATTATTTTTTAAAGCCTGCTCTTTTAAATGTTTTCCTTAACCAGTTTTCATTTTCATTTATATACTGATAACTGTACTTAGAATATTTATACCCATTATAGTCGTAACTGCCATTTTGGGATATATCATTAATCACAACAGAAAGATTGGTGAAATTTCCATTGTTGACTAATTTATCAATCTCAGGAATAGATTTTTTAGATGTAAATCTTTGTCTAACGATATACAATTCTATATCTGCATAACTTGCAATTACTTTAGCATCACTGAGTATTCCAACTGGGGGTGTGTCAATTATAATATAATCATACTGCTTTTTTATCTCCTCAAACAATAGTTTTAATTTTTCTGACAGTAAAAGTTCAGAAGGATTAGGTGGTAAAAAGCCACAAGAGATAATGAAAAGATTGGGGTTAATTTCGGTTGAATGTATTATTTCGCTGAGAACTATATTGTCATTGTTAAGATAATAGACTATTCCCTTCTCCTTTTGATTAATTCCTAAAATTTCTGACAACTTTGGCTTTCTGAGATCCATTTCTAATAACAGTACTTTTTTATTAGTCAACGCCATAACAATCCCCAGATTGATAGATATAAATGACTTTCCTTCATTGGGTGTGGTTGATGTTACCAAAATACATTTTCCGCTTTTGCTCTTAAGCTCAAACAAAAGATTAGTTCTTAACAAGCGAAAATCCTCATTGATATTATCTCTATCAATTCCGTTTACTGCCAAATATTTCTTATTTGAATTCCTTGATATTTCCCCAATAATAGAAATGTCACTAGCAAATTCGAGATCTGACTTACTCAGAATTTTCTGATACAGTGACACTGCTAAATAAATAATCAAAGTCGGTAACATAAGTGCTAGTAGTATAGATACAGACCAAAGTGTACCCTCACTTGCACCCAATTGATTTTCTATACTTGCTGTTTGTATTACATAGCTATTGCTTTCTGAGCCCGCAAGCGAAAGGTTCAGTTCTTCTTTCTTTTGTAGCAGGTACAAATAAAGCTTTTCTTTTATTGCTTGAAGTCTTTCTATAGATGCAAGGTCTCTCTCCTTCTCTGGCAAACTACTCAAATTATTTTGCATTGCGCCGTATTCACCTTCGGTTTGTTTGATTGACAGCCTAAGTGATTTTTTTATATTCTCAATGTTCTCGTTTATCTTTGATACTAAAGAATTCAATCTGTTTTCTATAATCTTAACAGCGTTATTCTTTGGCTCTGTTTCCTTTAATACATCTTCTCTAAGTAAAGCATTGGTATTATAAAGCTTAATCATTTCTAGTAGAGTTGCGTCTTCTAAACCTAGAGAGGAAGGGATTAATGAGTATTTTTTTGATGGGTTGTTTGTGTAATCTAATATCTGATTACAAATCATTTCCTTTAGAGCAAGCTGCTCCAATTTGTTTTTATCCGCCACAGAAAGTGCTTCGTCAGATGTACTTTGGTCTTTGATGTTGTAAACCTTGTTAGAAATTTTATAATCTTTTATGTCTGTTTCTAACTTGCCTAAATCAATTTTTATTTCGTCAATTCTATCATTTAAAAAACTGATAGAATTTTCTAAGTTCTTATTTTTTATATTCAGATTTTGTTTTTGATATTCATCAATTATAGCATTGAGTAGTAGCGTATCTCGTTGTTCTATATTATCCAGCAATGAGACACTTATAACTGAAGCGTTGTCACTGATTGCCTTTGCAGACATCTTATACAAAGTGGCTTTTGCAATATTAGAAGTAGGAAACCAATATATATATAATTGCCTCTTTCGAAATTTAACATCAATATTTAGTCTTATTGAAAATTTATCAGCCTGAAATAAGCTGTTATTTTTTACATGGTATTTCTTTCCTCCAAATTCAAGATTTAGCCATTCGTTATCTTCATTCGTTAAAACTACTTTGTAAGTTAAAGTGGAATCTTTTATAGATTCGAACCTAATATTTTGGAAAAGCAAATCCTGATACAACTCACGCTCGCCTATTACAGTTTTTTCTTTAATTACCGTGTTGCAACTGAGTCTATTTATGACTGATTCAATCAATTTAATAGATTTAAGCATCTCTATCTCATTGTCTAAATTAGGTTTTGAAAGACTAGCTATAGGTGTTGCAGCTTCTGCCGCGTCGTCCAATTTTCCATTGTTTGCACTATTGGGCTTTACCAGAATTCTAGCGGATGCTTGAAAACTTAAGGATCTATTTTCAATAAATAACTTTGTCAACAACAAAATAAAAATCAAGGATAGCACATAATAATACCATTTACTAGTGTAAACCCTATAGTCTAACAAAGAATTGTTTATTTTAAAATTCTGTTCTTGCTTCACTGCTTTTTATATTGAACCGGTTCTTTTGAAATAGTAGAGTTATCTTTTGAAAACATTTATTAGGATTGCCAATGTAGATATGGTAGCCATTATCATAGTATAGTCCCTATAGCGATTGTTTTGTACAACATCATTTGCCAATAGCTTTTCTTTTTTAAACTCAACATATACAACATCACCTTGCTTTAAATTGTAGAACGGCGATGTAAACACACTTCTTTTTGTAAGATCTACCCTGCCAAACACTTTGCTGCTATCCTTGGCAGTTCTTACAACTGTGATATTATCTCTCTTAGCAAAAACGGTTAGGTCGCCACATTGGGAGATAGCTTCCACTAAATTAATCTTTCCATCAGATACATTTATTGTCCCGGGCTTATTTACTTCGCCCAATACGTACACTTTAAAATTCAGTAATCTTATCTGTACAACTGGGTCTTTTATATATTCTTTTAATTTTTTTTCAATTTTGGCTTCTGATTTAGCAATCGTTAACTCGCTTAGCTTAATTTTATCTAACTGTGGCAATCGCAAGTTTCCTTCCTCATCCAATGTATATCCTTGAACAGTACCAATTTCCGTATTATCAAATAGAAAATCTTTTGCGTAGGCTTTATTAAGAGAACTAATTTTTACAGATAAAATATCGCCTGGTTCTAAAATATATCCCGTTTCAATGCTTTTAACATTGGTGCTATTGCTTGTACTGTCTTCGAAGTATATCATTTTCTCGCCCAGATGCTTTTGGTTTGAACAAGATACCAAGAAGAGAATTATGGCAAGAAGACCAATTAATTTTATTTTCATAATGTATTTGTTAGTGTGGTGATTTTAGGGCTTAAATACAATCTTATAACTTAAAAACATAGCTTCGCCACCTAAATCCCATTATTTCTTTTTAAAACGTATTATTTCAAGTTTTATTATCCAACATGAGGCACATAGCCAACGATAAAACAAAGTATCTTAAGCTAATCCACTAGTTACACGAGATTATTGCTTCTTACACGATGGTATGCTTTGAGTAAGTTTATTTGTTTTGTTAAAGGGGGAGAAGAAGGCGAAAATGTCTATTTTGCAACAAGCTACTAATAAATTATAGTTTATTGAATATTTACTTTCTTTCACTGTATTAAGGGTTGCCGGGTTATACCTAATTGACTACAATGATAATCAAAGTATTTGAAGCAGGGTAAAATATTTATGTATAATCTAGAAGAATTGGTTGACCAATAGAAACCTTTGATAGTTATTGTATACAGATGCTATCTATCCTTTTCTTATCAGTTTATAAATCTTTATAGCCCCCGTTAGTAAGGCAATAAAAGCAACCAAACCTACCAATCCCCATACAACACTGATGCTCTGTTTTACTACTACAAGCATTACGATAGCAAATAGAAAAACAGTGGCTACCTCGTTCCAAAGGCGTAATTGTTGGGAAGTGTAGTTGAAAACCCCTTTTACTTGTTGCCTAAGTATTATATGTAAAGACAAATGATAGGCGTATAAAAACACTACGAAACAAAGTTTTATAAGTAACCAGCGTCCTTCTTCCAGAAATATTATGTTGTTCCAGCCACCAGTAAACAAAATAGTAGTTCCTAAAAAAAGTGTGATTATTGCCGATGGCCAAGTGATGCCATACCACAAACGTTTCATCATTATGGTAAACTGTTGTTGTAATGCTACTCTTACCTCTTCTGGTTTTTGGAGGGCTTCAACATTATAAATAAATAAACGAGGCATGTAAAACAGACCAGCAAACCAAGTAACAATGAATATAATGTGAAGTGCTTTGAGGTATGAATACATATTTCTTATTTAGGTAGATAATGTTTTGTGTCAGCAAAGGTATTTTGTGTAAAGTTACTCCCTTTTAATTTTTTACACCTGAAGTAAGAAAAGTAAATAATTTATTAGTTAGAATTACAAACATTTAGTTAATGCTGATTTAAGCAACCTTTTTATGTCACTTAACTTCAAATAAATAATTTTCCAATTATCCACTCTTGATAATTCGCCAGTAATTTGGATAGGTTCTCCTACCGCAAAACCTATTTTATCGTTGAGAGGTTCGCCGTTTTCACCCACCAATACTGCAAATTCATTTTCTCCTTTATTGTTTTTATATTTAAGTACCGGCATTACCCCACCCTTAATACAACGGATGGCACAGGAACGATGGGGCTTTCCAAAACCTGGGTTCATTGCTCCGAAATAACATTTAGGGTCAATGATTTCACCTGCGACTGTAATATTTTTAATGTGTTTGATAGCTAGTTCGGGAATGGAAGCATCAACTCCCATTGATTTCATTGATGATAATGAGGTTGCTGATTTAGGTTTGCAACATGGGTCATCCTTCCATTTTCCATTTGCCTTCCCACAAGAAATAGAAGATCCCCCTTCATCCAATTGTATCAATTTTACACCTTCACTTTCAAGCGTAGCACCGGTGATGGCTACTTGTGCATCCTTGCCATGCTTTCTTAAAAAGTCTGCAACAACTTCCTTCGCCCCAAACTTCCAAGCATTAACCAATGGATAGGTTTCAACAATTGGGTTACCATAAACGTCCTTTCTATTGATGGTTCGCAATGCAGGGAATGGGGTTTCAATTAATTGCCCTTCATATTTAGGAGGAGTCCCTTCTGTAAAATACGATGCTTGAATATGCTTCTGGTTGAAGGAAATCAAGGATAGACAAGCCAAAGCAACTAATAAGATGGCCAAGCTTATCCTTTTTGCAAAAATTCCAAACAAAGCATCTGCTTTGGCTTGCCAGCCAATGTAAAATGGCAACTCGGTTGATAATTGTTTTTTAGTTGATTCTTCTGTAAATGCTGTTGGCTCAACAAATGTTCCCTCTGGTAATGGATTTGGGTTTAACCAAACCACACCTTTGATTATTTTGGTATGATAAGTTGCTACTTTTTCGGTAAACGGGGCAGGTGCACAACCATTTGCTGGCTCATATTGGTAGCCATGCCAAGGACAAGTGATGCAGCCATCCACAATTTTTCCCACACCCAAAGGGCCATTCTGGTGTTTGCAAACATTGTGGACGGCACTTATTTTATTGTCATATTTAAAAATGGCTACCCTTTCACCATTAGCAAAAATCATCTTTGCCTTGTTGTTACTCATCTCGTTGAGTTGGGCCACATAAACCCAACCCTCATTATCCAATTGTTTTTGTTGCCGATCAAACATCCATTCTTTGTAGCCAGCCATAACATGAAGGGTAGAAATCCATACTACACCAAGCCATAGCATTAGGTAATAAATGGGCGAACTTTCCAATTGGATGATCCCTAACAAAACGTGCATTACCAACAAAAAATAAGCTAGGTAAACGAGTATATGTAGTGTTTTCCAAACTTTTGGTGACAAGACTGAAAGCCAAAAATCGTGGCTAGTGAATGCCATCAACATCAATATCAAATAAGCAAATAAGCCAAGTGTTTGGAAGGGGAAAAATAAGAAGGAATTGTAATGGGTATTGCTGAGGAAAATGGAAAGGATAGGGTTGATGTTGCCATTTCCGTGAAATTGTAGGATGCTAAAAAGGGCGTGAACACTTGCCACCAAAAACATTGTTACACCCAAATGCCTTCGATTGTACAATAATACCAAGAACTTTTTATTGAGACGAGCCAATGGACCAATTGATAAAATGACATGAAGCATCAAAATAGCCAACGTACCAAAAGAGCGGATAAGCATCGTTTCGAAAGTGAGAGTATATTGCCAAGTATTAATTCCGAAAAAAGCCCCGATATAAACAAGTATGATATTTGCCAACACAATGTCGTACTTTTTCTTATGCCTGTTCCATAAAACTGCCTGAAAGCCTGCACTCATAAATAGTTGTTTTAATGATAATTAGAGTGATTAAAATGAATCGAATGATTAAAATATTCGCATTGGTTTTCTATACCCAAAGAATATGATACACGAAAGATATAATGTTGGGATCAATCATTTTATCATCCAAATCATTTAATCAGTGATTCAATTTATCCGTATCAAATACGCAATGATGATTACCAAAGGAAGGATAGCCAAAATGAATAGCCATATACCAAAATGCGTATTCCTGATTTCTTTTATCATTGTTTTTGTTTTATTCGCTCCAATAAAAATGGCCACAGTAGTATTGTTGCAGGAATTAGCAGTAATACCAAACCCCATCCACCACCTCGAATATCGTGATGGATTTTTTTCACCCCATTTGTCAAAAAATAAAAGGCGAAGGCAACGCCTATTAAAAGGTAGATGTAAAGACAGTTTATAATAATCATTGTACACTATTTTTTATCAAAGGAAATCTTTTGTACAGCCACGCTGCGGTGAACATACTTATAACTGGGCAGAAAAGATAAATCCAAAATGAATTAAAATTGTGTGAGGGTAATGCACTCGCAAAACTTCGGGCAGGGTTCATTCCGAAACCACTTATAGGACCTGCAAAAAAAACGTAAACACTAACCAAACAAGCTGCAAACACACGAGTGTATTTTTTTAGTGTTGATTTTGATACATTTAATACCATTGTCATCATCACGAATCCAATGAGCAATTCACAACCTGCGGCCTCAAAAGGTGATATACCCTCTCCTGGAACAGTTGCCACATATCCCACAGGCGCAGCAGTCAATACAGTACCTATTAAACTGGACATAACTAGTACCCCAATCAAGCCGCCAGCAAATTGGAAAATGATATAAAACAAAGCATTCAAAAGGCTGATGTTTCCCAAATAGAGCTGTGCAAGGGTAACTGCTGGATTTATGTGTGCACCCGACGGCGCAGTAAGCGGTGAGTAAAATATACATAAAGCTGTTAGCCCCATAGCTACGCCCATTACCAAGTTCTTTTCCAAAGAAGCTTTGAATATTAAATTCAATATCGCCCCTGTATGCCACAACTCCCCTGCAAAGAAACAAGCTGAAATCATGAAGATAGATAAGCCAAATGCCTCCATTAGGTAAAGTTTGTAGTTCATTTTAATTGCCGCCGAGTTATGTTTTACATGGATTTGCCACATTGGTTTATAAACTTATTTTTCTTGTTAGGATTTTGCCACTGTCCAAATAGCATTTATAGATATAGTTGCCCCTCCAATGTTTTTTCAAGGGTATTGTCGTTGGTTCACCACCCATTCTCTTTAAAATAATTTTGCCATAAGGATTTAATAATTCGAACCTCTCAAAAGCTTCTTCAATTGTTATTTGAAAGTTATTCTTGTCAAAATTCACAATATAAGTTCCTCTGTTAAAAGGTAAACCAATCTCATCCTCAAACAAAAAGTCAAGAGCATTATCGAACTCCATTGCCCAAAAAGCTTCTTCGTGACCGCCCCACTCAAAAAAGTCTAGCATTATCTTGTATTCAAAATAATTGTTGTCAACCAGCGTGTTATACATAGCCAAAGTATCTGGCAAATACCATTCATTTTCTTTCCCCCCTGCCAACAATACTAATTTCTGTACATTATTAAATGGCTGGTTTGCAGCAAACTCATAAATTTCTTCACACCACCAATATGCTGGGCTAAATGCACCCACCTTGCCAAAAACATCCCCGTATTCCAATGCGGCATAAGTAGAAATCAACCCGCCCATCGAGCTGCCCATTATGCAAGTGTTTTTTGCAGTAGGCAATGTTTTAAAGCTGCTATCCACCAGTGGTTTCAAGGTCTTTACTACAAATTCCATATAGGCTTTCCCTTCGCCGCCGCCCCTGGTTTTGTGGGGCCAAGGCGAGTATTCCGAATGACGCAATTCGTTTCCGTGCTCAATTGCAACAACAACACAACTCCAACCAGTTTGATGATACAACCTATTCAGCGAATGGAATGCATTCCACTTGCCATAAGCAGAGGGGATTCCTTCGAATACGTTTTGTGCATCGTGCATATAAATGACTGGGAATGATTTACTCTCGTCATAATTAGGTGGCAAGTACACCCAAACGTTCCTGCGCCTATTCCAATTGCGGCATCAACAAATCTTTTTGCCACAGGTATACTTTACCTACCGCTTTCTTTTCCCCAACGTTAGGAATATCTTTCCAATTGGCAATTGATGTGATGTAGAATTTATTGCCAGAACTGCGTACCCACAATCTGTTGAGCATCCTATTGTTATTGGCATCTATTTCTTCGGTAGCCCAACTGCCTCTGGCAAACTTAAATTCTAACCTATCTGGGCAGTTATCCAAAGGCAAAATAAAATACCCACTTTCTGGTTGCCAAACCAATTGAAAGGCAGGGTCATTGGTTTTCCACCCATTCATATTGCTCGCCATATAGATAGGCTCGTTTGGTTCGGTGCCTTCAGGTATGCTGGCAATCAACACAGTTAGCTGTTTCATACTTTTCTTTTGTTATAATTTATAATGCTCAACTACATAATCCCCCACCCTCAGCGAATTGGCAATAAGAGTAAGTGCTGGATTGAATGCACCACAACTTGGAAAAAAGCTGGCATCGCACACAAACAAATTGGGAATATCGTGTGTCTGGCAGTGAATATTCACCACACTTTCAGATGGGTCTGTTCCCATTTTCAATGTGCCGTTTTGATGGCTCACTCCACTCACATCCAAATCGTACCCGCCCCATTGAACATCTTTATAGTCTGAATCAATCTCACCAAGGCGTACAAAAGTTTCTTTTAGCTTGTCTTTTAATCTTTCGTAAGCGGTATAATTTGTTCGGTCATAACTCACTTTTATGGAACCATCCTCTTTCAAGGAAACCTGATTGTTGGTTGAAGGAAGGTCTTCCGCAGTCAACCAAAAGTCTATGGACGAAGCCCTTAACTCCTCATAACTTTTGTCGGGATACAAAGTAGAACCCATCCAAAGTATGGTGTCAGGGTCATTGCGCCCCATCAATTGTATTTCTCCCAATGGATATTCACTATCGGTAGCACCGTTATAAAAATCAGCCAAACCAAAGCTCTTCTGAAACTTGCAATCGTTATTCTTTTTGGTAAAAGCCACTAAACAACCATTGTGGTGAAGCATCAGGTTCTTGCCCACCAAGCCACTGCTATTCGCTAATCCGTTGGGATGTTTTTCGTTGGCACTCCGCAAGAAAAGGGCGGCGGAGTTGATTGCACCACAAGCCGTAAAAACCAATCCTGCATCAAAAACAACTTTCTCATCCTCAATTACTACCTCAACACCCGTAGCAAGATTCCCTTCCACATTAGTCAAAATTCTGTTTACAAAAGCATTTGTAATTAGGGTAACATTAAAGTAAGCCAATGCTTTATTCAAGCAACTTGTTTGTCCATTTGCTTTACTATCAGTAGGATCAGGGAAGCCATCGAAGTTTTCCAATAATACAGGCGAAGCATTTTTATTGTCATCTTGTGGCAGCCTTATTGCCATCGGCAATGGAAAAGGGTTCAAACCAATTGATTTCAATTGACTGCTCAATTCAAGCGTCAACGGTTCAAACGGCAAATGTGGACGTGGGTATTCCATTGAAGTAGGGGATTCTGTTGGGTCAGATCCCCTCAATCCGTGTACACTGAACAGTTTCTCCGATTCATCATAATATTTCTCCAACGTTTCATAACCAAAAGGCCAAGCTGTTGACTTGCCGCCATAGTGTTTCACTTCCTTGAAATCACGCTCTCTAAAACGGAACATTGCCGCACCATAAAACTTGGAGTTCCCCCCCTACATTGTAGTGAATAAAGGGCTTAAAAGGCTTGTCCTCTTTGTCGTACCAAGTCTCGTTTGGGCGGTATCTCCCCTTGGCAACCACTTCTTTTGCATCCCAGTTTTCTTTTTCTTTGGGAACAAAGCCACCCCTTTCCAGTATCAAAATCTTTTTGCCTGTTGGGGCTAATTTATAAGCCATTGTTAATCCACCGGAACCCGTACCGATGATGATGATGTCGTAGTTGTTCATAAATGTGTTGTTTTATTTGTACACAAAAAAGTATGTAATGTTCGTGTACTAAAGTGTGTTCACTTTATCAATCAAATCAGCCACTAGCCCTGTCCAACCTGTTTGGTGGGTTGCACCAACCCCACGCACATTGTCGCCGTGGAAATATTCGTAGAACAATATCAAATCCTTGAAATAAGGGTCATTTTGATATAACTGTTGTGTGCCGTGCAATAGTCGTTGCCCCTCGCTGTTTGGGGTAAACACACTCACAATCCTTTTGGAAAGTGCAGTTGCTACTTCTTTCAAGTTTAGCGAATGTCCAGTGCCAGTAGAAAATTCAGCCTTAACCCTTTCTCTATAATATGTTGAATAAGTGAACAAAGAATGGATAAGCATAATAGTTCATAGGCCTCCAAACAGACCCACGCCAATTGGAATTTCCGCCAAATAAACCTTTTTTCCCGCGGTTGCAAACCAATACTTTGCATTTTGATAAACAGATTCATATTGGCTATTTCCTTTGATGGAAGTATCTGATTGGGTAAACATAGTTACCACGTCATAGCCTTGAGCCATACAGCCATTTTTGTCTAGGCTCAACGTGTACTTACCGTCTTTACTTTTGGCAGGTACCTGTGCAAAACAATGCAAACAACTGCCAATGCCGAGTGTCAACACAACAAACAACTTGATGAAATTAACTTTCATGCTAATAGATCTATATATTAGTAAAGTGAAAAAAGCCGTGTTGTTATCCATTCCCTTCAAAGCCTGGATACAAAGTCATACCGCCATCAACAAAAAGGGAAGTGCCATTTACATAATCGGAATCATCGCTGCACAACCAAACGGCTGCTTTGCCAATGTCTTCAGGAAGACCGATTCTCTTTTCAGGTATCAAGGTCAACAGTTTTTCCAAGTGCGAAGGTGTATCCCAAGCATCGTGGTTGATGGGGGTGGCAATAGCACCCGGGCAAATAGAGTTTACGCGTATTTTCTTAGGTGCAAACTCTTGTGCAATCGTTTTCATCATCAGCATCACGCCGCCTTTGCTGGCAGCATAATTAGCGTGACCAGCCCAAGGAATCACTTCGTGTACGCTACTCATACAGATAATCTTACCTGCCGATTTGCTTACACCTTCAACCACCCCCCTTCTTAGAAACTCTTTAATTGCTTCTCTGGCGCACAAAAACTGACCTGTGAGGTTAATGCCAATCACCGTATTCCATTGGTCGAGGGTCATTTCAGTAAACTTAGCATCTTTCTGCAACCCTGCATTGTTTATCAATATGTCCACAGTGCCATACTTGGCAACTGTATCAGCAAACATCGCAATCACATCTGCTTCTTTGCTCACGTCGCATTGGCTAGAAGAGGCAATGCCTCCTTCTTCAATTATTTCTGCAACTACTTGCTCAGCCGCTTCCTTTGCGCCTTCAAAAGGATAGTTCAGCACAACGGTAGCACCGTTTTTGGCTAACTCTTTGGCGCAACCAGCACCAATCCCACTACTTGCACCAGTAACAATGGCTATTTGCCCTTCTAATTTTTTTTTCATGTTGTATTGATTGTTTTATTAATGTGTGTTATTTATTTGAACATGAGTTGCAACTTACGTATTAAATACTTTAAATACGCAGGTTATGCATTATTAATTTGTTATCAATACGGCATGTCCGTCAAAGTCCCTAGCCATAAACGCTTTTGTGTAACTCGTTCCTTTCAAATTGCAATGTAAAAGTCCTTTGGAAACAACAGTAAACGCAGAAGCCTTGCAATGGCTGTAAACGGTTTCTATGTTATCCACTTTTAAGGTGGTGCTCCAATGCCATATATCTGTCACCTTCGAATCAATTGGATATTTCCTTCCTCCAGGCGGTGCCGCGTATTGAAGAAACTCAACCCCAACTCCATTTGGTGCTTTCATTCCTGTTATCCATAACCTTGCACCAAATACTTGGTTTAAGTGTTCTTGTTCTGTGCCATAGTTTTCACTGTGTCCGCCAATAGTCATTCCCAATAGGTCTCGATAAAATTTGTATTGTTCATCCGTGTTCGAAACCCCAATGGCAGTATGGTCTATCCCTTCAAAAAGGTTGTCGTTTTCCTGCCATTGCGGATTGTCTTTCCCTTTAAATGATTGCAATTCCAATACTTCATTTCCAATCTCCAATTCAACCGTTTTTACAATCGTGTTGGTGTCTTTCAAATTATACAACTGGGCAATGCCTTTACCAGTGTAGGTACAAGAGGCAACCTCTTTTGCATGGAATAAGCCAGTGTAAAATGATTTGATAGCATCTACATCGGAAACAGTAACCGTTACTTTATCTACCGAAACTATTTGCGCCTGCATCGAAAAGCAGCAAAAGATGGCAATTGAAGCTAGAACTTGTTTTATTAGTCGACTCATTGTTTATTTTAGAAGCTAGTACGCTCATCGCCAGAAAGCCTTACACCAACAACAGCACTATTTCAGGACATTAACAATTTGATTTGTTTTGCAAAAACTAGGAAGATATACGCAACAAAAAAGAAATCAATCAAAACAACCACCAATTGAAGTGGCGCACCTAGCATAGCATTGGCAAACAGCAGCCCCACCAAATTCAGAAATACAAACCCCAATGATTTAATAAATTCTCTTATCGAGTTATCCCTGATGGTGTCATATTGCAGTTGAAACTGGGTAATGTTCTCCAAGTCATACCCATATTCGTTGGTATGGTTGTGGTAATCCAGCTCGTTGATGCAAGCTTTTAATTCCTCGATAGCATCCATGCTGTGTACATATATTTTTCGGATGGAAGGATATTTGTATTCCCTGATTTTATTGTTGAGGGTCTTGGTTTCGTCCAGTTCTTTGTGCAGGGTATAATCCTTTAAAAAATCTAGTTTAGACTCCAGCTTCTGTAATTTGAAGGTAGCAAAAGCACCAATCAAACCAGTAAGTGTAGCCACTATTGCAGCTATTGTGCTAAAAAGAGAGATTAGAATGCTGCTATCTATCATAAATAGAACAATTGATAAGATTCAAATATAGTGATGTGACGGCATACTTGGTTGGTATTATTGGTGATGTTGATATAGCCAGTTGGGGTGTGTTTAAATTACCAGCTCTTTCTTTACAAATTTAGGTATCACTGTAGATTTGTTGGCTTAAAATACAAACTAAGGCGAGTTAAAACATCCCTTTTACATTCATTAAATACCTTCTTTTACGCAAACACTACGGTTTACTAACCAAACACTAGTTTTTTAACAACAAATACATGTCTTTATTGCCAAAACACGTGTCTTTATACTCAAAACAGTAGTCTTTTCTATCAAAATATTACCGTTTTCCCACTAAACACATTCGTTTGAACCACAAACCATAGTGTTTACATCTAAAACCGTAGTGTTTGCGTACAAAAGTGTATGTTTTGTCTTTTAGAACTGCCCCCTCCTGAAATTACTTGACAGTTTTTGGTGTTAATATTAATATTTGTTTACTGTAATTTGGGTTATTACTTATGCAAGGATACAGCTTTGTTTTTTACTACTGCTTCTTGTTTTCACCCTTTGTTTTATTCCT
>JANYEX010000230.1 GCA_025359725.1 Chitinophagaceae bacterium
TAAAAGTTGTGGAAGTGACCTGTGCATATAAATAGGTCACTTAAAAGTTGTGGAAGTGACCTGTGCATATAAATAGGTCACTTAAAAGCTGTGGAAGTGACCTGTGCATATAAATAGGTCACTTAAAAGTTGTGGAAGTGACCTTCTGTTCATAATAGGTGGCCGCTTCTGTCTGCTGAGTATAGAATAACAAGGCACTTAGAATAGTTTTCTTTCGCATTTGTTGGTCTTCCCTATCGCCGATGTTGGTATTTTTTACGAACATCTATTTTGCTTGTTAATGTAATATAATTAATCCAATCCATATTATTGAACGACATTGGTGAAAAATACCAACGTCGGCTAAAAGGGAATTTCACCACAAGGAACACAAGCGGCAAAAGGATTTACACAAAGTACGCCAAGTATTTTGGATATTATTTAGGCATGGCATTTCACTTAAAGGAAACAAGGCTATACGGAAACGCTACTGTATTCTTAGATAGGTCATATTCAGCGTGCCTTGTGTTTCTTATTCCTTGTGTACCTTGCGGTTAATATTTTTTACACAAAATATAAGATAACCAAGGAAAATAATAGTTATAACACTTCATATTCAATAATAACATCTCTAAACTATACCTTTATCGCTTTTTATACTATTAACATTTACTGTAAATAAATACATGAAGAATTATCTTGGTTTACTGAAATATCTCAGACCGTATCGACGAAATGTTTTTCTTTATTTCCTCTTTATCCTGCTCTCGGTGCTGTTTAGTGTTATCTCTATCACGATGCTTTTTCCGTTTTTGCAGATCATTTTCAATGGCGATAAGCTCGTTACCATTAAACCAGCGCTTACTTTTTCCTCTACTTCCGTTATTAATACCTTACAATATTACCTTAGTAAGATTATTATTGAGCATGACAAACTGTTTGCACTGTCGCTGGTGTGTGTGTTTATCATTTTTGCTATCCTGATAAAAAATGCGGCTGTGTATATGAGTTATTATGTGATGAGCCCTATGCGAAATGGGATGCTGATGCAACTAAAGAATAACCTTTACGACAAAATTCTTACCCTACCCATTGGTTTCTTTACCGAACAGAAAAAGGGCGACTTGATGAGCCGCATGACGAACGATATGAGCGACCTAGAAGTGGCTGTAACCAACACGATGGATGGGCTGATAAAGGAACCTGTAAATATTATATTCTTTTTGGGGTTTCTGGTGTTTCTTAGTCCGCAGTTGTCGTTGGTATTGCTGGTGTTGCTGCCCATTGCTGGTTTTATTATTGGCAAGATTAGTAAAAGCCTGAAAAAACAAAGTAATACTGCTGCCGAAAAGAACTCGGATGGGTTGAGTATTTTGGAAGAGACACTGAGCGGCATGAGGATTATAAAGGCTTTTACTGCCGAGAAGTTTATTCAGAATAAGTTTCTTTCGGTAAATGATGAGCTGTTTCATGTAAAGAACAAGATGAACTTTAAGCGCGACTTGGCAAGCCCTGTTAGTGAGGTGTTGGGTATTATAGTACTGTGTGTTATCCTATGGTTTGGCGGTAGATTGATATTAGAGAACAAGAACTTTGGGCTGAATGGGGCGGCGTTTATTATGTATATCGCTATATTTAGTCAGATAATAAATCCTTCAAAAAGTTTGAGTACTGCCTTTTATAATATGCAACGCGGCACGGCGGCATTGAGAAGGATTGAAGAGATTTTGCAGAGTACGAACACGATTGTGGACAAGCCCAATGCGCTAAAACTAGCGCATTTTGGCAGTACGATAGAGTTTAAAAACGTAAGCTTTGCCTACAATGATGTAGTGATACTGAAAGACATTAATTTGAAGATAGAGAAAGGGAAAACGGTAGCCCTTGTGGGTAGTAGTGGTGCGGGTAAGAGTACGCTTGCCGACCTTGTTCCTCGTTTTCATGATGTTAGTAGCGGCGAACTATTGATTGATGGCATTAACATAAAGGATTATTCGCTAGAGAGTGTGCGCAACCAGATTAGTGTGGTAACACAAGACCCTATTTTGTTTAATGATACGATTGCTAATAATATTCTATTAGGAAAGCAAGACGCGCCTTACGAAGAGATGGAAGAAGCGGCTAAAGTTGCGAATGCCTATAACTTTATTAAGCAAAAAGAAGAAGGTTTTGAGACGAATATAGGCGATAGAGGAAGTAAGCTAAGCGGTGGCGAAAGGCAACGATTGACGATTGCGAGGGCATTGTTGAAGAATCCGCCGATATTGATATTGGATGAAGCGACTTCTTCGTTGGATACAGAAAGCGAGAGATTGGTGCAGGACGCCATTAATAATATGATGAAGAACCGCACCAGCATTGTGATTGCGCACCGATTGAGTACGATAAGGCACGCAGATGAGATAATTGTGTTGCAGAAAGGATCGATTGTAGAGCGTGGTAGTCACGAGGAATTGTTGGCAATAGACGGTATGTATAGGAAATTGATAGAGATGCAAGAGGTGAGATAGACGTTTTCGGTTGACCGTAGTACTGTTGACCGATGTACCGTTAGTCGATAGTGGCGCAATGGTAATACGGTATATCGGTAAACGGTTGACTTTTAACGGTACTACTGTTAACGGTAAACATTAAAAAATGATAAACTTTATTCCCATATTCCCTTTGGGGGTTGTCGTATTTCCTGATGAGGTACTAAACCTGCACATTTTTGAGCCACGCTATAAACAATTGGTGAACGATTGCTACGCCGAGGCAAAACCTTTTGGTATTCCTACCGTTTTAGAGAATGGGGTAAACGACATGGGAACCCTTGTTGAGATAACAGAGATAGTAGAGGTTTATGAGAACGGGAAGTTGGATATCAGGACTAAAGGGTTGAAGGTATTTAAGTTGTTAGAGTTGGTAAAAAGCATCCCTGACAAGTTGTATAGTGGTGCGATAGTGAATTATCCTTCCAACATAACTTCGAGAAACACGGTGATGATGGATGTGGTATTGCCCCTTTTGAAGGAACTACATAGACTACTAAATGTTCAGAAGGATTTTAAGAAGCCGGACTCGGAATTGATTAGTTATGATATAGCGCATCATATAGTATTGCCAGTTAAGGAAGAATACGAACTGCATGGATTGTTATACGAAACGCAACGATTAGAATATATAAGAAGGCATTTGCAGAAGACTATCCCCATCATAAAGGATGCGGAAGGCTTGAAAGAGAAGATACAACTGAATGGGCATTTCAGGGAACTGGAAGGGTTTAATTTCGATTTGTGATTGAATAAATTAACCACAAGTAACACAAAAGATTTCACGAAGAGGCACAAAGATTAAAATGTATTGGTGTTCTTTGTGTTCTTCTTTCTTGTGAACTTAGTGGTAAAAAAGTATAAGACATGCAGACAACACTATGCTTTGATTTTGGTAATACGCGCCTTAAATGTGCTGTTTTTAATGATGGAAAACTGCATACTGTAGCTGTTTTGACGGATGATAGTTTACCATCGATTGAGCAATTAATCAATCAATATAAACCAACTAAGTCGATACTTTCTTCTGTTATCAATCATAATTCAACTATCGAAACATTGCTTTCGGAAACAACTCGTTTTCATAAACTGAATTACACCAGTAAACTTCCTTTTGCAACACCCGTTGGCAAACCCGAAACCATTGGTGCAGATAGGCTGGCATTGTGTGCGGCTTCGGTAAGTTTGTTTCCAAATAATCATACGCTTTCCATCGGGCTAGGCACTTGTATTACTTATAACTTCACCAATAAATACCATGAGTTTCTAGGTGGAGGGATATCGCCAGGATTGCACATGAGGTTTAGGGCGATGCACGAACAGACAGCTTTATTGCCTTTGGTAAAGGCGCAACATAACTTTCCTTTGGTAGGATATGACACCAATACTAACCTGCAAAGCGGTGTGATATTAGGTATAAGCAAAGAAATAGACGGCATAATAGAGGCTTACAAAGAGAAGTATAATAACCTAGAAGTGTTGATGACAGGTGGAGATATGCCTTTCTTTTTGCCACATCTGCGAAATAAATTATTGGCAGACCCAGACCTTTTATTCAAAGGATTGTACGCGGTAAGCGAGTGTAACTAAACCTTATTTACTTTTTCCGTTACTAGTTCGTTTATTTGTGGCGTGTGTTAATTTCTCTCTATGCTTCTTTTTCGCAAAATAGTTATTTCATTTAAAATGCTTTCGGTGGCAATGGTCAGCGTATTGATTTTAAGTTGCGAGAACGACATTAAGATGGTAAAAGCGTTGGGCGACCATAAGGTAGGGGTAGAAGAAGGAAAAAACATTGAAAGTATAATGACCAATGGCGGCAAGACCACCGCTAAACTTACTGCCCCCTTGATGTTACGCTATCAAACAGAAATCTCTAAAGTGGAGTTCCCCAAGTCGTTACATGTTGATTTTTACGATAGTCTGACTACAGTAGAGAGTCAGTTGTTTGCTAGGTTTGGACGTTATCTAGAGAATGATAATAAGGTATTTTTGAGTGATAGTGTTATTGTTTTCAATAGAAAAAGAGATACACTATGGTGTAAGGAACTCTATTGGGATCAGGCATTAGGGCTTTATTACACCGATAAGGCAGTGATAATTAGTCAGCAGAATCCTCGTCAGAAGATATACGGACAAGGGTTACGTGCCGATCAAAATTTTAAATGGTTTACCCTCAATAAGATTGGCAAGGTAAATACTGGTCAACAGAGTTTTATTAATATTGCGGATAGCCTTTATTAGTCGTAAGTGATAAGTCGTAAGTAAAGAAAAGACTGTCAAACCATCATAATACTCAAATTAAAGACATAGCTACTTATGACTTACGACTTACGACTTACGACTTACGAAACTGGTTTCATCGGTGTTTTTGATAGTGGTTATGGCGGGTTGACCGTATTGAAGGAGATTGTAAAACAATTGCCCGAATACAGTTATCTATACCTCGGCGATAATGCCCGCGCGCCTTATGGGCCTCGCAGTTTCGATACAGTTCATCAATATACTTTACAAGCAGTTGAGTGGTTCTTTAAGCAAGGGTGCTCTCTCGTTATTCTCGCTTGCAATACTGCTTCCGCAAAGGCTCTACGTACCATTCAACAAAAAGATTTGCCTTTACTTGCTCCATCTAACAGGGTTTTGGGAGTAATTCGCCCCACAACAGAGGTTATTGGAGAATATACGAAAACTAATAAGGTAGGTGTAGTCGGTACTGTGGGTACTGTTTCTTCAGGTTCTTATCCAATTGAGATAGCTAAGTTTTATCCCAATATAAAGGTTTATCAAGAAGCTTGCCCAATGTGGGTTCCGCTTATAGAAACCAATGAATACAACAATCTGGGTGCGGATTATTTTGTGCAACATCACCTAAATAATCTCTTGCAACAGGATGCAGATATAGATACTTTACTACTTGCCTGCACTCATTATCCGCTATTAATAGATAAGCTGCGAAAGTTTACACCTAGTCATATAAACATTGTTTCTCAGGGTGAGATAGTGGCAAAAAGCCTTTCCGATTATCTACAACGTCATCCCGAAATGGACGAAAGATGTTTAAAGACAGGCACAATTGATTTCTTTACTACTGACTCTACCATCGACTTTGATACAAAAGCAGCCATCTTTTGGGGGGCTGATGTCCAATCTAAGCACGCCGATATTTGATAAATGTTGGCTGAATTCAATTTGAATAAAAGGCAGTTTAAAGTAAGAATAAAACCATTCCCTATCCTTATTCTTCATAAAATATCGTTTCATTTTGCCAACCTATTACATTTGCACCCATGTCAGCAGAAAGTATCTTACTCGATTTAAAGAATAAAAAGTTTAAGCCAGTTTATTGGTTGGAAGGGGAAGAGCCTTTTTTTATTGATGAGATAATGAACTATGCCGAGCATAAGATACTCACGGAAAGTGAAGCGAGTTTTAACCTGACAATCTATTATGGAAGGGACGCAAACTGGGCAGATGTACTTAATTCTTGCAAGCGATACCCCATGTTTTCTGAGTTACAAGTGGTACTTCTAAAGGAAGCCCAGTACATGAAGGATATAGAAAGATTGGAGAGTTATATTGAGAAGCCACTAAAATCGACTTTGTTTTTTGTAAGTTACAAAGAGAAAAAGGTTGATGGTAGAGGAAAGCTTGCCAAGATATTAAAGACTAAATGCGAGTTACTGACCACCAAGAAAATGTATGACAGCCAGCTTCCCGAATGGGCAGGACAAATGATACAGTTGCAGGGGTTAAGCATTAATCAGAAAGCGTTGCTTTTGTTGGTAGATCATATTGGTAATGACCTTAGCAGGATAAAAAATGAAGTTGAAAAGCTAGCAATTAACCTTGGTTCTAAGAAAGCGATTACCGAAGACGATATAGAAAAATACATTGGTATCAGCAAAGAATTTAATGTTTTTGAACTGCAAGATGCTCTAGCAAAAAAGAACTTTCCGAAAGCAATAAGGATAAACGAATATTTTTCCGCAAACCCCAAAGCTGCCCCCATTCAAATGGTACTTCCTGCGCTCTATAACTTTTTTAGTAAGGTATACATGATTTTTGGAGCAGGGACTAACGACGAGAAGCAGATAGCAAGTATCATTGGTGTGTCGCCTTATTTTATTAAGGATTATATGGCTGCCGTAAAGAATTATGGTCAGCAAGGGACCGAGAAAATATTATTGCTTTTGCACGAATATAATTTGCGAGGTATTGGCATCAACAGCACAAACACTTCGGACGGCGAACTGATGAAAGAATTAATTATAAAAATAGTGGCTTAAAAAAAGTGTAGTAACCGTAATCTATACCAATGCTAACTCTGATTCTCTACTAAAATATTGTTTAATTATCAACTCAATGTTTAAGTAACTATTCTTCAAGAACTTTTGAATTGTAGTAGGCTCAACCCACTTTATCTCAGTTATATCCTCATCTGTTTGAGGGATAAAGGTTTGGTTACTACTCGCTTTCATAGCATACCAATGGCTTTCTTTTATTGCCTCTTGGTGAATGTATTTATCGTAGTATTCATGTTGGGTGATACCTATGAAACCACCAAGTTTAACCTCTTTCAATCCTGTCTCCTCTACAACTTCCCGCACAGCACATTCTTCAATAGTTTCACCATCATCTAGTTTTCCTTTGGGTAAATCCCATTTGCCTTGTCTGAAAATCATCAATAATTCATTCTTCTCATTCCATACAAGACCACCAGCAGCTACAATTATTGTTTTACTCATATCACAAAAATAACAAAAATGATTCCAAAAAAATTTAATTAGAGATATTCATTAAAATTTACGCTTTACTTTCGTGGGATGACTAGTAAAAAAGCAGTTGCAGAAAAGTTATTACAAGTAAATGCGGTAAAGTTAAGTCCCGAAAATCCTTTCACTTGGGCAAGTGGTTGGAAGAGTCCAATCTATTGCGACAATAGAAAGGTTTTATCTTTTCCTTATGTAAGAGAGTTTATAAAAAGTGAGTTGTGCAACGTAATCTTCTCACAATATCCTGATGCTGAATGCCTTGCAGGTGTTGCAACTGCGGGTATTGCTTGGGGTGCGATGGTTGCCGACCAGTTAAAGTTGCCTTATATATATGTTCGTCCAAAGCCAAAAGAACATGGGTTGGGTAATCAGATAGAAGGTTCTTACACAACTGGGCAAAAGGTAGTTGTAATCGAAGACTTAATATCTACAGGGAAAAGCAGCTTACAAGTGGTTGATGTATTGCGTGCGGCTGGAATGGAAGTAGTAGCAATGGTTTCCATCTTTAATTATGGATTCGATGTGGCTATACAAGCATTTGCGAAAGCTGAAGTGCCTTTTATTTCATTAAGCGATTATAAAACCCTCATCTCTTTGGCACTAGAAAAAGGAACTATCTCTGCTGAAACAGAACAGATATTATTGGAATGGAGCAAAGCCCCTTCCGAATGGGGAATTTAATAATATATACTATCATGAAAAAGATTCTTTTATTAATTATTGTAGTAACACTTGTTTCCAATGCTATTAATGCTCAGGTGATAGCTGCAAAGCCACAATGGGTAACCATTAAATCTGCCAACCTACATTGTTGGGAATGTAAAGAACGCTTGGAGAGTTATCTGTTGATTGAGAATAAATCCAATATGGAAAGCGGGATGATAAAATGGTCTTTCAATTTGATAAATGGGGAAGTGAAAATACAATACCTGCCAGATCGTGTTTCTCTTGATGACATTCGTACTTCCATTAACAATGCTGGTTTCGATGCAGATACTACAAAGGCAGAACCATCGGTTTATGCCAAACTACCACCATCTTGTAAAAGAATAGAAGATGGTGGCGGGCCTAAAAAAGGGGCACCCTGCCATCTTGATCCAAGAAATTAGTTTATCCCAAGCCAAACTCTTCGTGCAGCTTAGGTATTACCACATCGTTAAATCCTTTTCTTAATAGCTTTTCTCTGAAGTTTTGTTGTACCTCTGGCTCGCCATGTACAATAAAAAACTGCTTTACCTTCTTGGTGTCCTGACAACTTAAGTACTGACTAATATCTTCATAATCGCCATGTGCACTTAGGCTACGCATTACACCTACTTCGGCAATCACCTTATACTCTTCACCATAAATCCGTACTTTCTTAGCATCACGCATCAATCTTCCACCCAAAGAAAATGGTTCGCAATAGCCCACAATTAGTATAGTATTCTTTTTATCGCTTATACTATTGGCAATATGATGTTTAATCCGTCCAGCATCTGCCATACCGCTTGCTGCTAGTACAATGCAAGGGTTCTGTAAGAAATTAATAGCCTTACTCTCTTCAACACCTGAGGTAAAGGTCAGGTTCGGAAAATCGAACGGGTCTTCATCAGTCAGCATTATCTTCTGAATCCTATTGTTAAAGTACTTAGAATAGCTCTTCACAATATTGGTAACTTTAAAACTCAAAGGACTATCTACAAAAACTTTTATCCTTGGTATTTTCTTTTCTAGAAACAGTTGGTTCATATAAAACAACAGTTCCTGTGTTCTGCCAACACTAAACGCAGGTATTATCAGGTTGCCTTTTTTGTTGACACAAGTTTCAATAATCCATTTCTGCAAAGTATCTATTGTATTATTAATCTCGTCGTGCAGACTATCTCCATAAGTGCTTTCGCAGATAATATAATCTGCCTGCGGAAAAGGTTCTGGCGATTTCAATATCACATCTCTATACCTGCCTATATCCCCCGTAAACGTGATGTGTGTTTCTTTACCATTCTCTTTTATCCTAAGGTTTACTGCTGCACTACCTATTATGTGTCCCGCGTCGGTAAACATTACAGACACGCCATCACAAACTGAAAACCATTTATCATATTCTATCGGCACGAATAATTCCATTGCCGCTTTTACATCCTCCTCTGTATATAATGGTTGCACTAGTGGCAGCCCTTGTTTTGCCTTTTTCTTGTTTACATAAGCAGTATCATCCCTTTGTATAACCGCAGAATCTTCTAGCAATACTGCCGCCAAGGAATAGGTAGCAGGGGTACAATGGATGGTTCCCTTAAACCCTTCTCTTACTAGTTTGGGTATTAATCCAGAATGGTCAATATGCGCATGAGAGAGGATAAGATAATCAACTCCCGCAGGATCAAAACCAAAGCTTGCATTCAGGGCATTCGTATCCTGACCCATACCCTGAAACAAACCACAATCCAACAATATCTTTTTATTATTCTTTAGTGTAATTAGGTGCTTAGAACCCGTAACGGTTTGTGCAGCACCATGAAAGGCAATTTTCATACGTAAGCATTTATTTGAATAGTAAAGTTACAGATTATATACCAATAAAAGATGGTAGCGGCAATAAAAAAGTGCAACCACTACTATTTAGTAGTAACTGCACTTTTGTTATGTAAGCTTATTTAATTTATAAACTTTGGTTCGACTGATAGACCCAAGTGACCAGCTTTGCTGAACACTAGCGCTAGATAGGAAACATTTCCAAACAATCTTAGCGAATCCACAAGTGAAACACTTGCGGTAGCAGCGAGTCCGTGCAGCACCCTGATTTGGCTTGCGGCAGCGGGGGATAATCTTAGCGAATGAACACGCGAAACGTGTGCGGTAGCCCTAGTAGATATAAGCGAGTAACGAGGACTAGCGGGGATTTTAGCGAGGACTAGCTGGGAAGAAATTTGGCTACATTTTCAAGTTCTTATTCAATTCTTTTACAAGTAAATGGACAGTTGTACATGGACAATGTTTCGCATAATCTTGCCTTCCTTTATATTTTTTATGCAATGCTTCTGCATGTTTTATTGCCGCTTTTTGCTTATCACTATTAAATCCACCATGCCTATCATAATGTCCTTCACAGAATTTTATTGTTTTGGCGTCATTATGAAAACTTCCTAGTTTCCAATGTCCTTTCAATATTTCATACAATTCCTCTCGTGTTATTGCTGTATCCAAATATTGATAGTGTAGTACAAACCAAAGCTCAAACGCATCATTAGACCATGCCACTTTCATTCCATTTTTCTCTGCTTTTTTTATTGCGCTATTAAAGTCACGCGGTTGAGTAGCTGCTTCATCTGGTTTTCTATCAAAATCAAATACACACCAAATTTCATGATCTTTATATTTATCTAACTTCTTTTTCGTTAAAGCATAATCTACTAGTTTTGTTTTGGTGTTGCAGCCTCCTTTTATTTCAACAGTACTAGATGGAACTGGGAATGCTTCAAAATATTTTGGCTCTGTATTGTCACCTTCGCAAATAATGAGGAACAATTTCTTTATTTCTTCAACCTCCTCGCTATACGGATTTTTGTTGGGGATTGAATTACCATTTTGCTTTAAATAATCCTCATTCCTTTGTTGTTTGTTAGGTTTGCTATAAGCCATTCTCAGAAGTATTTTTAGTTACAACCCAATCCATTTCATTCAGATAAGGAACAGCGTCATAACTACCGTTCAAATACTCCTTTTCATAGGAAGCATCTTTTCTTACGCCTTTATATTCTATCAATGTTTTAAGTGTACTAATACCATAGCGGTCTTTATTAACCAAACAAATCTGGTCTCGTCTAAGGTCTGCCCTTCGCAAAAGTCCAGAATCATGGGTGATAAATACAAGTTGTGCATTGAGTGGATTTGTTTTTTGTGAATTGTACAACTGAACAATCTTCAATGTAAGATTTGGATGAAATCTGGCATCAAATTCATCAATTAATAGTGTTCTACCAAAACGAAGAGATTTTAATACCAACGCACCAACAGCTAGTAGCTTTGCCGTTCCCTCAGATTCCCATTTGCCAAAGGGAACTTGAATTTGTTCGACCATATTTCCATCCTCATCATATTTTGGATGAAATGAAAATAATGCCTGCATATCTTCTTTTCCATTATCATTCACCTTTCTTCTAACATCTTTGGTAAAGTGCTTTTCAAAAAGACTCTCAGACATTTTTAAGATTCTCAAATCTTCAATTCCTGTGTCAGCAGCCTTTATTAATTGTTTTAGTGCATTTTTTTCTTCTTCAGTTCCTGTGTCCAAATCTCGCATTGCAGATATAGTTGCAGGCTGATCATTTGCTCCATCTACACTTATTAAACTAGTAATCATATTTCTAAGACTGGCTGCAAACTTGTTTCCATTTAGTGCTGCTCCAGTTAGAAATAATGAATCAGAACGAAATAACTCGCCATTGCCACTAAAAGCAAGATCCATATAAATACCTGAACCAGGAAAATATTTTTCTTCTATTTTTAACTGCTCAGGATTTCGCATAAAATATAATGCCTCATTCTCACCTTCCCCCTTTCCATACAACCACTCATAAGTAACACTCCCAGCTAGAATTTGAAAACCATAACGGAATGTACGTCTTTCAAATAAAAAGGAATACTGAAAAAAAACAGGTTCTGTATCCCACTCACTTAATAACTGAAAACGATCGTTCCAAATGATTTTTGGCAAATCTTCCCTGCTGACTGAATAGCTAACCATAAGTGCAAATGCAGATATTGCTTTGGATAAATTACTCTTCCCACTGGCATTGCTACCATAGATGGCTTTAGTTTTTAGTAATCTAATGCCATCAACTTCAAAAACATTTCCCTCCTCTAGCCCCCCATCATTCGCTCTTTTAGGTGCGGCTTGCAAAGTAAACTTCTGAATGTCTCTGAAAGACCTAAAGTTACCAACTTGAAATTCTATAAACATAAAACAAAGGTATGGGTATTATTTGTGAAAATTTCACAAATAATAAATAGTACGAAGTTTGGATGAAATATTACTTTAATGAATTGATTTTATGTTAGAAGCATTTGCTATTTCGAAACAAGGCATTTGTAGAGTATTTTCCTGCCCTTGTTGGTGTTCCCACTCGCCGTTGTTGGTCTTCTTGACCAACAACAAACACTAGGAAGTTTAATTATTCAAATATAGCGCTTCTGCTTTTATTGTTGTTGGTCAAGAAGATCAACAACGGCGAGAAAGGAATAGTTGGAAATAGTATACAATCAATACCATTAAAAGGAATAAATTTCGACATATCATAGACTGCGTCTCTAAACTTAGCATTCCATGGTGCATACACATTACAAGTATGAGAAGCTTTTTTGCCCTTGTTGGTCTTCCCCGCTAGTGCACGCCTGTGGCGTGTTCAGGTGCAATATATTCAACAGAACGTTTTCTAATTAATTATTACGTACAAATATATATACCCATATCTACTCATGGGTTAGATGATTTACGTTCTTCAAGCCATTCATCACGCGTGTTACAACCAATATTGCTCGTAACAATGCGTGCATCACTCGTAACAATACGTGCATCACTCGTAGCATCTGGCTTGTTGCAAGCAACAGGTGGTTAATTGCTCGCAACAAGCCAGTCGCTGTTCGTAACAATGCTCGCAACACTCGTAACAAGCCAGGAAATGCTCGTAACAATGCTCGCAATGCTCGTAACAAATCATTTGTTACGAGCATTGCTGAAGCTGAAATGGCTTGTTTTCAGCTCTTTTGAGCTAAATAAGGTTGCAAAACGTTAAAGTTAAATTAGTCAAAAAGGGTAAAAAGCGTCGCTTTTGGCTTATAAAAGCACTTTTTGG